>JBFELU010000135.1:0-1517 GCA_041551965.1 Acidimicrobiia bacterium | reverse complement strand
GCCTCATCGTCTCCGATGGCCAACTGCTTTCCGAGCCCGCAGTTCTGTCCATCGCAGCAGGCTGACCCCTCCGGCACGTGAGCGCGAATGAGGCGGCCCGATGGGCCGCCTCACCGCGTCCGGATACAATCCCCGACACAACGAGCAAGGAGCTGGGCGTGGTCGAGGTCGGTAGAGGTGAGCTTTTTCTGGGCGGCACGCTCGATCCCGGCACGGGCGAACGGGACGGCAACCAGGTCCTCTACGAATCCCACCACCTGACGACCCACGGGGTCATCGTCGGTATGACCGGTTCCGGCAAGACCGGCCTCGGCATCGTGACGCTCGAAGAGGCGCTTCTCTCTGGAATCCCGGCGCTGATCATCGACCCCAAGGGGGACATGGGCAACCTGTTGCTCAACTTCCCGCAGTTCCGGCCGTCGGATTTCCGCCCGTGGATCGACGAGGGGGAGGCCCGCCGCAAAGAGATCACCCCCGACGAGCTGGCAACCGACACCGCCAATCTATGGAAGAACGGCCTGGCCGGCTGGGAAATCGGCGCCGACCGGATGCTGGCGCTCGGTGCAGGGGCGGGCTTCTCGATCTACACGCCCGGTTCGACCGCCGGGATACCGCTCAACATCGTCGGTTCCCTCGCCGCCCCGACCATCGACTGGGACATCGACGCCGAGACCGGCCGCGACGAGATCGAAGGTTTCGTCTCCAGCCTCCTCGTACTGGCCGGGGTACAGGCCGACCCGATCGCCAGCCCCGAGCACATCCTGCTGGCCAACATCTTCGTGATGGCGTGGTGGGAGGGACGGAGCCTCGACCTGGCGGCACTGATCGGCCAGGTGCAGGAGCCGCCGCTCCGCAAACTCGGGGTATTCGACCTCGACACCTTCTTCCCCAAGAAGGAACGGACCAAGCTCGCCATGCGTCTAAACGGCCTCGTTGCCTCACCTTCCTTCGCCTCCTGGCTCGAGGGCCCACCGCTCGACGTGCAATCGCTGCTCCATGAGACCGACGGTCGCCCGAAGGCCTCGGTCCTCTACCTCGCCCACCTGTCGGAGACCGAGCGACAGTTCGTGGTGACCCTGCTGCTATCGAAGGTCGTCACCTGGATGCGCACCCAGGCCGGAACGTCCGACCTGCGGGCGATGATCTACATGGACGAGGTGTTCGGGTTTGCTCCCCCGACGGCCGAACCGCCCTCCAAGAAGCCGATCCTGACGATCCTCAAGCAAGCCAGGGCGCACGGTGTCGGCATGCTCCTGTCCACCCAGAATCCGGTGGACCTCGACTACAAGGCGATGTCGAATGCCGGCACGTGGATGATCGGCCGCCTGCAGACCGAGCGGGACAAGGCCCGCATCGTCGAGGGCCTCAAGTCGGCATCGGGTGCGGTAGATGTGCCCCTGTTCGACAAGTTGATCTCGGATCTGGGCAAGAGGGAGTTCGTCCTGCACAGCACCCGGGCCGCTGTGCCGTTGGTCTTCACGACCCGCTGGGCAATGTCGTATCTGGCGGGACCTCTC
>JBFELU010000134.1:0-2141 GCA_041551965.1 Acidimicrobiia bacterium | reverse complement strand
CTTTTCGGCGGGAGCGCCGGTGGCGACGCCGGCATTGGGCACGACGACGTCGAGATCACCGAGCGCCTCGACGGCGCCGGCGACCGCAGCATCGATCTGGGCGCGATCGGTCACATCGCACGGGATCGCCGCCGTTCTGCGACCCAGGTCACGAATCTCGGCGGCGACGGTCTCGAGCCGTTCCAGGTCCCGGGCCGCTACGACGACGTCGGCTCCCGCCTCGGCGAGAGCGAGGGCGATCGCCCGCCCGATGCCCCGGTTGCCACCGGTGACCAGAGCGGACCTGCCGGTCAGATCGAAGGAGCTCATGTCGGGAGCCTAAGGGATGGCTCTGGGGTGATTCCGTTAGCCTCCCGCCGATGCGACGCAGGATCGGGTTCGTGCTCCTGGGCGGTGGTATCGCGGTGTGGGCCGGGTACGCCGCCGTCTGGCTGGCGGGAGGCGAGCCCGGGGTGGAGTCGTTCCTGCCGTTCCACCTGAGCGGGGTCATTCCCGGATCGCTGCTCGCCCGGTGGGATGCGATCCGGCGTCTGTTCGACCGGTCAGCGGAGCAGGTCGGCGCCGAAGACGATGAGGGCGCCTAGGGCGAGCAGCCCGGCGCACAGGGCCACCGTTGCGGTGAGCCCCAGCATCCGCATCTGGAGGAACCCCCGGGGCTCGTTGCGCAGCAGCAGGGCGGAACGGGCCGCCGTCACCGTCACGACGGTGCCGGCCACTGCCACGCCGGCCGGTGCCCACAGGCCACCGGTGACCAGGCCGAGGATGGCGGCGAGGGGGCCCAGGATCACCAGAGCGACGAGGAACTGGACGTGGCGGTGGGGCATCGGGCCAGCGTACCGACCCCGGTGTCGGTGCAGCGGGGACCGGGGGAGACGCATCGAGTCATCCGGTGCCGGTCGCGATCGGTTTGGGTGCCGGGGTCGGCTCGCTCTCCTTGCGGCTCCGGGCGAACGCAAAGGCGGTGGCGGCGAGGATCAGTGCTCCCAGGATGAATCCCCACAACACGGCATGCTCACCGAACAGCGAGGTGGCCCGTTGCGACAGGTTCTCGAGGAATCGGAAGGCGCCTGATTCGTTGAGGGCTCCTGCTCCCGAGGTCAGGTTGGTGCCCCAGAACCACGCGATGTAGCCGCCGGCGAGGACGAGCACCACACCGGAGACGCGGTTGAGGTAGCGAGCGGAGGCCCGCAGCCGGCCCACCAGGCTCTGCTTCCCGAGGGCGAGGACGGTCGTCACCGCAATCAGCATCATGGACATCCCCAGGCCGTAGACGACGAATGTGGCGACGCCCGAGACGAAGTTCTGGGTGGTGAGCTGGGCCGCCACCACCGAGAGGAAGACCGGGAGGGTGCACGACAACGATGCCAATCCGTAGGAGACGCCGAACCCGAAGACGGATCGGAACCCCGAGCCTGTGCGGGCCCGCTTTGCCTTGGGAAGACCGACGGTGAGTTCGTACCCGAACAGCATGGCGATGCCGAGGATCGCCACCAGGGCGCCGACGATCAGAGCGATCCAGGGGATCCAGTCGATCACGGCGCGGAACCCGACGGTGATGGCGAAACCGGTGACACCGAAGACGAGCAGGAAGGCGGCGGACATCACGCCGCCGACGACGAGGGCTCGGCGCAAGGATGCTGCCGGGGGGGCCGCCCCGTCGCCGAGCCCCAGGAAGTAGGAGAGGTAGGCGGGGAGCATGGCGAACCCGCAGGGGTTCATGGTGGCCACCAACCCGGCTCCGAAGGCGAGGGCGAAGGGTGCTTCGATCATGGGCGCTCCGTCGTTCGTCGCCGCAGCAACGCTCAAGGCGGAGGGACCGTCCCGGCAAGGTCGTCGACCCGACAGTCTCGGGCGACGGGTCGGCGGGGACTCAGTCGCGATCGAAGCGGTCCCCGGGATCCTGCTGGAGCCAATCCCGTCCCCGGCCCCCTTCCAGGAGGTCGACGCCTTCGCCGCCCCCGAGCCGGTCGTTGCCGCCGCCCCCATGGATCTCGTCGTCTCCCTGCCCCCCATCCACGGCGTCGTCGCCGGCACCGCCGTCGATCACGTCGTCGCCGTCGAGGCCGCGGATCACGTCGCCTCCCGAACCTCCGGCGAGGTCATCGGCTGCGGTGCCCCCGTCGATCAGGTCCTGGCCTCCG
>JBFELU010000133.1:0-2164 GCA_041551965.1 Acidimicrobiia bacterium | reverse complement strand
GCCTCGTCCTGGGGGGAGGGGACGACGTCGTCCTGCTCCTTGCCACGATCCATGGGAACGAGCAAGCCGGCACGGTGCTCCTGTGGCGCCTGGCCGAGCACTTGCAGCAGCATCCGGGGCTGATGCAGGGCCGACAGGTCGTGCTTGTGCCGACGGCGAACCCCGACGGCGCCGCGCGCAACACGCGGGCCAACGTGAACGGCGTGGACCTGAACCGGAACTTCCCCGCGGCAAACCGGCGTGGCACGGAGGCTTCCGGCTCCGGGGGCCCCGGCTATAGCATCCCCGACGAGTTCCCCGATGACGGCTTCGTCTACGAGGAAGGTGTCGTCGCGATGGCGAAGACGCCGGCGAGCAACTCGACGGGAAGCCAGTTCTTCATCGTCCATGGGTCCCAGGGTGCGATCCTCTCCCCGACGTTCAACGTCATCGGCCGTGTGGTGTCGGGCATGGACACCGTCGATCGCATAGCTGAGATCGAGACCGTCCGGGGCTCGACCCGGGAGAACAGCAAGCCCACCGAGACCGCCTACATCGAGTCGATCCTGATCGACCAGTGAGCACGAGCCTCGCCCCGCTCTGAATACCGCGTCCGGAGCCGACACGCGCGCAGGCCTGACGCTGGATCCACCTTCGGTGCACCGCTCCCCGCCTAGCCTCGCGTCGATGGCGATCGACCTGCACACCCACAGTTCGTTCTCGGACGGCTCCGACACTCCGACCGAGCTGCTCGATCGCGCAGCATCCGCGCGACTGAGGGCCGTGGCGCTCACCGACCACGACACACTCGAAGGGATCCCCGAGGCGCAATTCGCCGCAGACCGCAACGGGATCGAGCTGATCCCCGGCACCGAGCTCTCACTCGACTACGACAAGGGCGGAATGCACCTCCTGGTGCTTTGGCTCGAGCCTGTCTCCGGCCCCCTGCAGGACCGGCTCGCCGGGCTCCAGGTCGGCAGGGACGAGCGCAACGCCCGAATCGTCGATCGGCTCAACGAGCTCGGACTGACGATCACCCTCGAGGAGGTCCTCGAGGAAGCGGGCGAGGGATCGGTCGGTCGGCCCCACATCGCCGCCGTGATGATGCGCCGCGGCCACGTGGACTCGATGGAGCAGGCGTTCACCGAGTACCTCGGCAACGGCAAGCAGGCGTACGTCGGAAGGGAGCGACTCGGCCCGAGAGAGGCGATCCAGCTCGCCAGAGCGTCGGGCGGTGTTCCGATCCTCGCCCATCCGCACACGCTCGGTATCGACAACCGGTTCGAGATGGCCGATCTGCTCGCGGACTTGTGCGCCCACGGGCTGATCGGCATCGAGTGCCATTACGGGACGTACCCCGCCGACGGCCGGACCGGGATGGTGGCGCTGGCGGGACGGTTCGGACTGCTCCCCTCGGGAGGATCCGACTACCACGGCACGTACAAGTCCGATGTCGGCCTGGGCCTCGGCCGGGTCGGGATCCCGGTGCCGGACGGGATCCTCGACGATCTGCGCCATTTCGCCGTTCCGGCATGACCCGCCGCTCCGCGTCCCTCGGCCAGGCAGCGGCCATCGTCTCGGCAGGAATCCTCCTGTCACGGCTGCTCGGGGTGGTCCGCGAGCAGGTGATCGGCGCGGTACTCGGACGGACCGCCGAGACCGATCTGTATGTCAATGCGTTCACCTTGCCCGACTACCTGTATTTCCTGCTGGCGGGCGGGTACCTCGCCATCACGCTCGTTCCGATTCTCACCGAGCACCATGCCGGCAACGATGTCGACGGCCTCAACCGCAGCTTCACTGCTGTCTTCCGGGCAGTGGCGGTCATCGCCTTCGTTTTGCTCACCGCCGGGCTCGTGTTCACCCGCCCACTCGTCGAGCTCGTCTTCAATCAACTCGACGAGGGGCTGATCGACCGCCTGGTTCCGCTCACCCGCGTGGCGATCGGGCTCCAGACGTTCTTCCTTCTGGGCGGGCTCTTCACGGCTGCCCAATACGCCGAGAAGCGATTCACGATCCCGGCTCTCGGCCCGCTGTTCTACAACGGAGGGATCATCGCAGGGGGGTCGATCGGTGCCATCGCAGCGGAGCCGACCCCGATGTGGTTCCTCGTCGGCGGGCTCATCGGAGCCGCTGCAGGGAGCTTCGGCCTCCAGTGGTGGGGAGCGCACCGCCTCGGCATCCG
>JBFELU010000132.1:0-2346 GCA_041551965.1 Acidimicrobiia bacterium | reverse complement strand
GGTCCAGGAGGTCGTCGACGAACTGGGGTACCGGCCGTCGACGATCGCCCGGGCGTTGTCACTGGGTCGAGGCACGACCGTTGCTGTGATCGTGCCGTTCTTCACCCAGCCGTCGGCCGTTGAGCGGCTCCGCGGTCTCGCCGACGTCATCAAGGAGAGCGACTTCGACCTGATGCTGCTCGACGTCGAGACACCGGGCCAGCGCGACCGCCGCTACGACATGGCGGCCCGCACCGATCGTGCGGCCGGCCTGGTGATCGTGTCGCTCGCCGTGCCACCCGAGGTGGCCGATCGCCTGGGCAGAGCCCAGGTCCCGGTGGTGTTCCTCGACCGGCGGGTGTCCGGGCTGCCCCACGTGTTCGTCGATGATGTGGCGGGCGGCGAAGCGGCCACCCGGCACCTGATCCAGCTCGGCCACCGCAAGATCGCCTTCGTGGGGGACGACAACAGTGTCGGATTCGATTTCAGCAGCAGTGTCGATCGGTGTTCGGGGTACCGGCTCGCCCTGGCTCGGAACGGGGTGCCCGAGCGGGAGGCGTTCATCCGCCTCGGACCGGCGTCCCGTCGGGAGGCGCACCGGCTCACCGGGGAGCTGCTCGACCTTCCAGATCCACCGACCGCGGTGTTCGCCGCATCAGATCTGCAGGCCTTTGGGGTGATCGAGGCGGCTCGCGAGCGGGGATTGCGGGTGCCGGAGGACTTTTCGGTGATGGGGTTCGACGACATCGATGTCTCTCCCTATTTGGGGCTCAGCACCGTTCACCAACCCCTGTACCGGTCGGGGCGGCGTGCCGCCGAGATGCTCCTCTGTCTGCTCAGCGGAGACGAGGAGGTGCCGGCCTCGGTGGAGCTTCCCGTGGAGGTCATCGAGCGCCGGAGCACGGCCCCCCCGGCCTAGGGCGCCACCTCGTACACCCGGCATTCGCCGGGTCCGAGGGATTCGATGCGGTGGTGATGACCGTTGTAGGTCGGGGGAGGCCCGGGATCGATCCCGGAGGTGCTGAAGCTGGGGGTGAGGGAGCAGTCTTCCGTGATGGGGATACCGAGCGGACCGCTCGGGTTGTCTCCGTCGAGATTGGCGACGAACACATACCGAGGTTCGGTCTGGGTCCAGGCGATGACGGTGCTCCCGGTGGCCGAGTCGGGGGGAAGCAGCCATCGGGTGTCGGCGGCAGCGATCCCGGGGAGGATCTGGTCGCCGAGCGTCCTGATCCTGGTCAACGCGGCGAAGAGCACTGCGTTGCCGCCCCAGCGGTAGGGCCCCCGGCGGGCCTTCGAGGGGTACACGTTGGAATCGCCGGTCTCGTGGAAGACGAACAGCTTGGTGTAGTGCTCGTTGGGGGCGGGGACACGATGCACGTCACGGACCTCGAAACCGAGACCGACATAGGAGGGCATATCGGTGAGGAAGGTGGAGATGAAGGCCCGCGCCTCGTTGCCGCTGACGTAGAAGTCGTCGAAGCGCGGGTCGTCCTTGTCTGCCGTCATGATCGTGAAGTTGGGGGCCACCGAGCGGACCTGCAGCAGATCGAGGTAGCGGCGAAATCGGGCGGCGAACTCCGGGGTCCCGGTGGGAAGCGATTGGAGATCCCCGAGCGTGGTGTCGCAGAGGGAGGCCTCCAGGTGGTCCATCTCCTCGCCGTAGCCGAACGTGTCGCGAGGCGGCAGGAAGCTCTCGGCGAAGTAGCCGAACCATGGTGCGGTGCTGCGGACGGACTCCTTGACGGAACCGAGGATGTCGTAGTGAGGTGGTAGCGGAGCCGGCACCCCTCCGGGTCGCATCTGCACGTGGCTCATGTCGCCGCGCATGAAGTCGAACCCGAAACGGCGCTGCACGTCGGCGTACCGCGCACAGACGTAGTCCCAGACCTCGATGACGGGCCGCTCGAAGTCGATCTCCCAATTGCGATTGTCGTCTTTGCGGCCGAAGAGCCGGAACCGGGCCAGCGGATTGAACACCCGGGACATCTCCCGGGGTTCGAGAACGAGAAAGTTCCGCCACACCATGCCGTGATCGTCGGCCGTGGCGTCGCCGGGGTCCACGCCCAGGCCGCGGAACGGCACTCCCATCGTGGCGGGGACGGGCTCGAAGCCCAGGGAGTAGAGATGCTCCACGAGCCGGCCCCGGCGGCTGTTCCGGCCGGGACGGTCCTCGGGCGGTCCGAACAGGAGCCGACAGCGTCGCTCTTCGCCGAACTCCGCTCCGAAGAATCGTGCCGGGTCGTCGGGCCACTCCTCGCCGGGGATGGCCGGACCCTCTTGCGCCACCCAATCGAGGATGACTCGCTGCACTTCCTCATGGAGGTGCTCGCGATGATCGACGATCTCCAGGTCGTCGCGCCGCAT
>JBFELU010000131.1:0-2485 GCA_041551965.1 Acidimicrobiia bacterium | reverse complement strand
GTGGAGCCGACGATCATCGAGATCGACCGGGATGCGCCCATAGTGCAGGAGGAGACCTTTGCCCCGATCCTCTACGTCATCGAAGCCCGGGACGTACCCGACGCAATCGCGATCCAGAACGGTGTGACGCAAGGCCTGTCGTCGGCGATCTTCACCAACTCGTTGAGGGCGTCCGAGCTCTTCCTGTCGCATGAGGGGTCGGACTGCGGTATCGCCAACGTCAACATCGGCACGTCGGGTGCCGAGATCGGCGGGGCCTTCGGGGGGGAGAAGGAGACGGGCGGTGGCCGCGAGGCGGGTTCCGATGCCTGGAAGGCCTACATGAGACGGCAGACGAACACGATCAACTGGAGCAGCGAACTCCCGTTGGCTCAAGGAATCGAATTCGGATAGAAACGATGCCCCGATTGCTGGTGCTCACCACCGTGCACCAGGCGGACGACACGCGGATCCGTGAGCGGACGATCCCGTCGCTGACGGGGTATTTCGACGTCGTCTATGCCACCAAGCTGCCGGCCCCCTCGAGCACCGACGGCCTCGAGTGGATCGGCCTGCGGGGAGGCCGGGTGGTTCGGTGGTTCCGGGCGCTACGACTCCTGATGTCGCGGCGATTCGACTTGGCCTCGGTGCACGACCCGGAACTGATCCCGGCCGCACTCCTGGCGCGATGGGTGCGCCGTCGACGGATCGTGCTCGACGTCCACGAGCACGTGCCGGCGCAGATCCGGCACAAGGACTGGGTGGCGCGCCCGTTGCGACGCCCGCTCGCCTGGTTGGCGCATCGGTTTCTCCGTCTGGCCGAGCGGTCGCTGATCGTCACGCTCGCCGAGGACGGCTACCACGTGCTGTTCCGGAGACGCCACCCGGTCTTCCCGAACTACCCACGGAAAGGGGCTCTTCCGGAGCCCACCGACTCGGTCGGCTACCTCGTGTACGTGGGTGACGTGACCGAGTACCGCGGGGCGACGCTGATGGTGGAGGCCGCCGGCCTGATGAAACAGCGCCGGCCGTTGCGGGTGGTGGGCCGCACCACCGACGAGATGGTGGCCCGGTTGCGAACGCTGGCCGACCGCACCGGCGTCGAACTTCACCTCATGGGGCCGCGACCCCACCCGGAGGCGATGGGCATCGCCGCAGGCGGTGTCGCCGGGTTGGCGCTCATGGCGGATGTCCCCAACAACAGATGGTCGCAGCCGACGAAGCTGTTCGAGTACCTCGGTGTCGGGATTCCGCTGGTGGCTTCGCGACTGCCCGGCATCGAGCAGGCGGTCGGCGATCTCGAGGCCGTGACCCTGGTGCCGACGGGCGATGCCGCCGCGGTCGCCCGGGCCCTCGACGCCATCGTCGATGATCCGTCGGTGCGCGATGCCGCCAGGCGGCAGGCGCCCGGACTCCGGGGAACTCTCATGTGGCCGGACGAGATGGTGGGGCGGTTCTATCGAGAGGCGATCACGAGGCTCTAGGGGAGGGTGAGATCCGGCAGGGCCATCTTGGCCCGGTGCTCGAATATCAGCGACGTCTCGATGTGGGCTACCTCGGGCAGGGTGGTGAATCCACTCACCGCAAGGTCGCGGAGGTGGTCGGCGTCGCGTACCACGACGTGAACCAGGAAGTCGTTGGGTCCGGTGACGTGGAAGAGATCCATCACCTCCGGCATCGATCCGGCATGAGCCCGGAATGCATCGACTTCGGTTTCGGCGTGGCGGCGCAGCCGGATCGCGATCATCGCCTCGAGCCCGATGCCGAGAACGGTCGGGTCGACGTCGGCGTGGAAGCCTCGGAAGATCCCGGCCTGCTGGAGGCGGCGGAGCCGCTCCGACAGTGTGGAAGGAGCGATTCCGACCCGGGCCGCTATCTCCCGGTTCGAGCTCCGAGCGTCGTCCATCAGGAGGCGCACGATCTCGCGATCCGTTCGGTCGAGACGCATTCGTGCCTCACCTTTCCGAAGATCCTTCGGACTCTCTGGCAAAGCCTAGATGAGATGAGCGACAATTGGCCAAGAACCTGATGAAATGCCGGTTCAACGGCGTATCTGACGATGAGTCGTCGTTGGAGAGAGCCCCGGGAAAGGAGCAGCCATGCAGGATCGCCGTCGGAGTTGGGCGGAGCCGTGGAAGATCAAGATGGTCGAGCCGATCCGCATGCTGTCCCGCGACGAACGTGAGCAAGCCATTCGTCGCGCCGGCTACAACACCTTCCTGCTCAACTCGGAGGAGGTCTACATCGATCTGCTGACCGACTCGGGTACCTCGGCCATGTCGGATTACCAGTGGGCCGGGCTGATGTACGGGGACGAGGCGTACGCCGGTTCCCGCAGCTACCACAATCTCGAGGCCGCCGTGCGCGACGTCTACGGCTACGAAGAGCTCATCCCGACCCATCAGGGGCGGGGGGCCGAGCACATCCTCAGCCAGCTCTTGATCGAACCGGGGGACGTGGTGCCGGGGAACATGTACTTCACCACGACCCGCTTTCACCAGGAGCT
>JBFELU010000130.1:0-2608 GCA_041551965.1 Acidimicrobiia bacterium | reverse complement strand
TGAGGCCGTACTCGACCATGGTGGCTCCCTCGTCGCGGCGCCAGGCCGTCCGCAGGGTGTAGATGTAGCGCATCACTGTGAACACGGCATTCCCCTTCCTTGGCTGTGGATGCCTTGGAACACCGACTGTGCACTCTCCGTGGTCGTTTGTCATCCCCAGAATTGGGGAACTGGCGCGGTCGAGGTCTCCACTGAGAGGGAGGGTCCTAACCGGCGGCGACCTCGGGGGACCAATCGGCGTCGTGGGCGAGCGCCACCGCCTCCAGCTGCGAGTGCACGTCCAACTTGACCAGCACCGAGCGAATCTGGCTGCGGACCGTCGAGATCGAGACGAACGACTCGTCGGCGATCTGGTCGGCGCGGCGGCCGCGCATCATCGCCTCCAAGACCTGTCGTTCTCGATCGGTCAAGGTCGTGAAGGGGCGCATCTTCTCCGCCATCGCCGACCGGTGGCTGCGCACCGCATTCTCGAGTTCGTAGCGACGCCGCAGCGGTATCGACGTCTCCCCGACGGCGGCCGTCCTCACCGCCCGGGTGAGGTCTTCCAGCGGGCCCGACGTCGCTTCGATGGCGGCCACGCCGTGGGCCATTGCCTCGGCGAGGACGATCTCGTCGACGTCTGAATCGGCGAGTACCACGACCGGCGCCCCACCGTCGGTGAGCGCCTCGATGATGTCGAGTCCGATGGCCACCGTACGCGCAGTCATGCCCGCCACCACAACCGGGGGGGCCACCAGGTGGTTCTTGCCGAAGACCACGGCCATCGCGTCGGCCCGATTGAACGGCGCGGTCCCGGCTTCGATCCCGTCGAGTTCGAGGGCGGCGGCCACGGCCTTGGCGAAGAGGCCGCGCTGATCCGTGATCACGCATCGACTCGCCTCGGAAGGGCGAGTTTCCCTCGATCTCTGCCCCATATCTCCCCCTGAGGAGACGCTCAGCCCGCTGGTCGGCAGGGACCACTTAACGTAGCAAAGAAGCCACGAGGGGTGCAAGTCGCGAGTGCCCCGATTCATCAGGATGGGGGATGAAGGATCGCCGCCGTCGTGATTGGGTGGCTGCCATGGACCGCTCACCCAGGGTGACGATCGATCTCTCGCCCCCACTCCACGCCGAGGCCATCGCCTCGATTGCGGAGGAGGCCGGGTTCACAGTGGTCACCAACGGTGTTCCGTTGGTCGATGCGGCCATCGTCGAGGACGGGTCGCCCCAGCCCCCCGGGGTCCCGCTCGTGATCCTGCTCGGGGCCGGCGGAAGGGTGCGAGTCGAGATGGACCGTGAGACCGGGTTCGTGTTCGTCGATCATCCCGGCGAGGTCGTGACGCTGCTCCAGGGGCTCCTCGGGGTCCGGACGGAGCCCTCCGAGACACCGGCTACTGGACGGTTCTGGCGACGTCGCGGACGAGCCCGGCGAGCGCCTCGTTCCCGCTGATCTCCAGGGCGTCCGGCGGCAGCCGACCCCAGGCCCATAGATCCAGATCGGAGGCGCCGGCGGCGATGGCGGTCGTCGGCGCACCGCGCTCACCCGGCCCGTAGGTCCAACCCGGTCCGTGCTTGCCCGTGCCCAGGTGGAGCCTCCGCACCATCCCGGTCTCGTGAATCCTGAGCTCCACAACCCGGCCGTCGGGTTCGAACTCGGAGGCCGGATCGTCCCCGTAGGCGGCGAACACGGGTCCCATGACCTCGTCGACGCCGTCGGCGGCGAGATCGGGGTCGATCGGGGTCGGGGATCCGTGGGGGAGTTCGGCGTCGGCGCGATGGATGGTGGTCTCGTGGGACATGCGGCGGATCCAGAACGCCACCGTCCGGTCCGGCTCGTGCCAGGTCCAGACGGCGTCCTCGGGGTCGGCGTCCTCCAGGGTGTCGAGGAGGAGGTCGAGGCCCTCGGCGTACCAGGCGAGGAGATCCTCCGGGTGCTGGGGCGGCTCGACCCTTTCGGGGGGTTCCGACTCGGCCAGAGTGCGGACGATCAGCTCCTTGTGACGGTGGACGGCCCCGATATGGCCGACCAGATCGGTCGCGTTCCACCCGGGGCACGAGGGGATCTCCGCCGTCAGGTCCTTGGCGGCGGCCCGGAACAGCCGGTCGCCCTCGGTGCGAATCGCGGCGAGGAAGCGTTCCCGGATCGGGCTCATGAGCAGGGCCGGTGACGCATCATGTGGCACGCTAGTGGGATCGATTGGCGGAGCGGTCCGGGGAGGGATACCATACGGATTCGCCCCGCTGGCCGGGGCGCGACTTTCGAGGGAAACCCCATGAAGCTGCAGAAGACGTTCACGCCGCGGCCGTCGGACATCGAACGCGCCTGGTGGGTCGTCGACGCCACCGATCTGCCCCTGGGCCGGCTGGCCTCGGAGGTCGCCGTCGTGTTGCGGGGCAAGCACAAGCCGACGTATGCCCCCCACGTCGACGGCGGCGACTACGTCGTCGTCGTGCATGCCGATAAGGTGGCCGTCACCGGCGCCAAGGAGACCGACACACGGTACTTCCGTCACTCGGGCTACCCGGGCGGGCTCACCGAGAAGACCTTCGAGGAGCTGCGGGAGACGCACCCCGAGCGAATCATCGAATCCGCGGTGCGGGGGATGCTTCCCAAGAACCGCCTCGGGCG
>JBFELU010000129.1:0-2629 GCA_041551965.1 Acidimicrobiia bacterium | reverse complement strand
TGCGCCAGATCCTCGATGGCGTCCACGATCCGCACATACCCGGTGCAGCGGCACAGGTGGGCCCCGAGCCGGCCCTCGATGGTTTGGCGATTCAACGTTGTGCCCTTGGCATCGATCAGCGCCTTGGCCCGCACCACGATCCCGGGGATGCAGTAGCCGCACTGGAGCGCTCCATGCGCCGCAAACGCCTCGGCGTAGCGCCGCCGTTCTTCGGCATCGATCCCTTCGAGCGTGGTGACCGACTTCCCCTCCGCCTTCTCCAGGGAGACCTGGCAGCTCACGGTGGCCTTGCCGTCGAGCAGGACGGTGCAAGCCCCGCACTGCCCCGACGGCGAGCACCCGTCCTTCGGCGACAGGACACCCAGTTCCTCGCGCAGGGCGGCGAGGAGGTGAGGGTGGTGATTCCCGACCTCGCGGGCCGAGCCGTTCACGGTGATCGTGGTGATATCCCCTCCCAAAGCCGGGCAGCATAGCGGGACCGCCCCGTTGCGTCCCGGGTGAGTGCCGGGGAGGAGAGGGACGAGGCGACCCTCGGCGCCCGCGACGGCAAGCGCCGCACCACCCGTCGACCCGGAGCGGACTCGGTGGCGATCCCCTCCGACCCGCCACGACGACTGAGGGATACTGATCGGCTACCCTCCGTAGTGGAGGAGTCGGTGGAGAGCACCATCGAGAACCGACGCGTGGCGGACCGCCGAGTGCGGCGGGCCTCCCTGCACTATCCGGAGCGGAGAAGCGGCTTCGACCGCCGCCTCGCCGGGCCCGGACCGATCCGCGCGGCCGGCGCCCGGCTGCTGATCAACTACCGGGATCGTCCCGGCGCCGTGGCCGCGGTCCTCGGAGCGGTGGTGCTCCTCAATGCCGTGGATCTGCTGCTCACCGTACGGGCCCTCGGTCTCGGAGCCACCGAACTCAACCCGGTGATGGCCGAGCTGCTGGGCTTCGATCCGGTGGTGGCCGCCGTCTTCAAGCTGACCCTGGTCGGGGCGGTTGCGATGGGTTTGTGGACGCTGCGTCGCTACCGTCGGGTGCTCGAGGCCTCACTACTGCTGCTCGGGGGCTTCTTGGTGCTGACCGGCTACCACCTCACCCTGACATTCGCCGGCTGAGGGGCCGCCCATCGTCGGGGCAAACGACCAGCGGCGTTCCGGCCGCTCCCCTAGAACCCGCCCCACTCCCCGACCAGGCGACCGAGGGTGCCGAGGGTCACCGTGCCCGAGCCGAGCACCACGTCGTGGAAGCCCTTGATGTCGAACCGCTCCCCCATGGCCGTCTCGGCTGCGGTGCGGAGCCGATCCACCTCCAAGCGGCCCAGCATGTAGGAGAGGGCCTGGCCGACCATCCCGATGTAGCGGTCGATCTCAGCCTCGACCTGACCGACGGCCATCGGCGAATTCTCGATCATGAAGTCGATCGCCTGCCGGCGGCTCCATCCAAGGGCGTGCACACCGGTGTCCACCACGAGGCGGCAGGACCGCATCGAGTCGCCCCACAGCATGCCGAAGCGATCGAGATCGCTGCGGTAGAGACCCATCTCGTCGGCGAGCCGCTCGGTGTAGAGACCCCAACCCTCCGCATAGGCCGACACCAGGATGTGGCGGCGGAAATCGGGCACACCCTCGAGCTCCTGGGAGATGGCGATTTGGAGGTGATGGCCGGGGATCCCCTCGTGGAAGGCCATCGACTCGATCTGGAACGTTCCCCAGTTCGCCGGATCGGAGGTGTTCACGAAGAACGTGCCGGGCCGGGTTCCATCCTCGGCGGGTGGGTAGTAGAAGGCGATCGGGCCGTCGGCGGTCTCGGCGACCACGCAGTCGGCCTCGGGGAGCCGGCCGAACCAGCTTCCCATCGCCGCTCTGGCCTTCGCCAGCGCCGCTTCGGAGGCGGCCACCACCGCCGGCCCATCGGAGAAGTGGAGGTCGGGATCGTCGCGCAGGGCACTCATGATCTGCGGCAGGTCGGTGGTACCCATCACGGAGGACCCCAGCGCTCGGTATTCCTCGGCGAGCCGTTCCACCTGCTCGAGCCCGATGCGATGAACGTCGACGGGGTCCATGTCGAGGGTGACGTAGCGGCGAACGGCCGCCGCGTAGGCCTCCTCGCCACCGGGGAGCGTGCACAGACCCGGGGCCTCGACTGACCGGGCCACCGGCCGGGCCTCATCGGCGATGACGTCCCGGAACCTGCGGAGGCCGGGACGGATCACCCCGGCAACGATCGCGGCCAGGCGTTCCTTCCACGCCGCGGCGTCGGCCTCGGAGAACGCCTCGGGAACCCGCACCTTGAGATAGGGGTCTTCCTCGACGGCTGAATCGAGGATCGCGTCGAGCCAGGCCACCGTGCGGTCGCAGTGGAGGTCGATCGGCGCCCGACCCCCGGCGACCCCCTCACGGATCCGTTCGCTCAGCTCCCCGAACATCCGGCCCACTCCCCGATACTTCTCTTCGAGCGCCGCGGCATGCTCCGGTTCGGTGATCGGCAGCTGAGGCACCATCACGGGGAGCATCGCCTGCGGGCCGATCACGTGATTCACGGCGACCTCGGCGAGGCGGGCGGCCAGGTGGTCTGCCTCGGCGCGGGCGGTCTCGGCGAGGGTCTCGACGGTGACCCGCTCGTCGGCCGACAGGCC
>JBFELU010000128.1:0-2728 GCA_041551965.1 Acidimicrobiia bacterium | reverse complement strand
CCGGCAACCCCCACGTCGCCGGGGTGCGGGGAGCCGGGTTGATGCTCGGCATGCAGCTCGTCGAGCCGCGGGCCGGCGAGCTGGTGGCGGCACTCAACGAGGCGGGCCTGCTCACCTGCCCGGCGGGTCCCGACGTGGTCCGCTTCGAGCCGCCCCTCATCGTGGGCGGGGCCGAGATCGACGACGCGGTCGCGCTCGTCTCACGAGGCCTCGCGGTCCTCACCACGAACCGCTGAGCGCCGCCCTCAGGTGCGGGGTGAACAGCTCCGGCTCCAGCAGGAACGCATCGTGCCCCTTGTCGCTGTGCACCGTGATCCGGCGATGGGGCACCCCGGCAGCCGCCAGCGCCCGAGCCATGGCGTCCTGTTCCTCGGGGTAGAAGCTGACGTCGGAGTCGATGCTGAAGATCATGTAGCGCTGATCCCGGCATCGCTCGAAGACCCGGGCGGCCGGCGAGCCCGCTCCCAGCACGAACGCCTGCCAGGCCCGCACGATCTGCAGGTAGGTGTTGGCGTCGAACCGTCGCACGAAGGCGTCTCCCTGATGAGCCATGTACGACTCGAGGGGGGTGGTGGCCAGGGGACCGATCGGGCCCCGGCCGTTCGCCGCCACCTCACGCCGGGCACGCTCCTGCATGGCATCGAGTGAGACGTAGGTCTTGTGACCGATCATGCGGGCCAGCGCCAGCCCCCGGTCGGGTCGCACCGACCGGTAGTCGCCATCATCGAAGGCCGGGTCGCTGGTGATGGCGGCGATCTGCTCGAAATTGTGGATCTCCTGCAAGGGAGTCACCTCGGTCCCCGAAGCGATGGGCACCACGACGTCGACGAGATCGGGGTACCGGGTCGCCAGATCGAGCGCCATCAGCCCCCCGATCGAGGCGCCTACCACGGCGTGGAGGCGGGCGACGCCCAGCGCCCGGAGCAGTCGCACCTGACCGTCGACGATGTCCCCGAACGACACCTGGGGGAACCGCGAGCCGTACGGCCGCCCCGTGTCGGGGTCGATCGAGGACGGCCCCGTCGAGCCGTAACAACCGCCCAGGTAGTTGACACACACCACCGCCACGTGGTCGGTGTCGAGGGCCCGGCCGGGACCGATGAAGTCGTCCCACCAGCCGACGATGCACTCATCGGTCCAACGGCCGCCCACCCCCGGTACGGCGGCGTTGATGCCGGCGGCATGCTGACTGCCGCTGAGGGCATGGAACAGCAGCACCACGTTGTCGGCTCCGGGCCGTAGATCCCCGTACACCTCGTAGGCGAGTGTCACCCGATCGAGCCGTTCGCCGCTCGACAAGACCAACGGCGATTTCGGGGAGGCCACCTCGGCGAACCGAGTGGAGACGGCTCCCACGCCGCCGTCGGCGCGCGACACCGTCGCCGTGTGCGTCGTGCCGGTCACGTCGCCTCCAGGCCGCGAGCCAGGTCGGCGAGGATGTCGTCGATCGTCTCCAGCCCCACCGAGATGCGGATCATCTCGTCGCCCACCCCTGCGGCCAGCCGATCGGCCGCAGACAACTGCTGGTGGGTGGTGCTCGCCGGGTGGATCACCAGGGTCTTGGCATCCCCCACGTTGGCGAGGTGGCTGGCGAGCCGAAGGTTCTCAATGAACGCCACTCCGGCATCGAATCCCCCGGTGAGCCCGAAGGTGAACACCGAGCCCGGCCCCTGTGGCAGGTAGCGGCGGGCCCGTTGCGTCCACGGGTTGTCCTCGAAGATCGGGTAGTTCACCCATCCCACTTCGGGACGATCCACGAGGAAGTCCGCCACCCGTCGTGCGTTCTCGACGTGCCGCTCCATCCGCAGACCCAGGGTCTCCAACCCCTGAAGCAGCAAGAACGCATTGAAGGGCGACAGCGCCGCCCCGATATCGCGCATCAGCTCGGCCCGGGCACGCGCCAGGAAAGCCAGCTCCCCGAACGTCTCCCAGAAGCGAAGACCGTGGTAGCCGGGGGACGGTTCCGTCAGCAACGGGAACTTGCCGTTGTCGTAGGAGAACCGGCCGCCGTCCACGATCGCCCCGGCGATGACGGTCCCGTGGCCCCCGATGAACTTGGTCGCCGAGTGGACCACGACATCGGCGCCGTGCTCGATCGGCCGGCACAGGTACGGGGTCGCAAACGTGTTGTCGACCACCAGCGGCAGACCGTGGGCGTGGGCGATATCGGCGATCGGCCCGATGTCGAGCACATCCGCCTTGGGATTGCCGATGGTCTCACCGTAGAGCAGCCTGGTGTCGGGTCCGATCGCCGCCCGGACGGCATCGTGGTCTTCGAAGTCCACGAAGCGGACCTCGATGCCGATGCGACGCAGCGTCACATCGAACTGGGTGAACGTCCCGCCGTAGAGGGACTGGGAGGCCACGATCCCGTCGCCCGCCCGACACAGGGTCAGGATGGCGATCAGTTGAGCGGCCTGGCCCGAGGCGGTCGCCAGAGCGCCGAGGCCGCCCTCGAGCGAGGCGATGCGCTCTTCGAACACCGCCGTGGTGGGGTTGCTGATCCTGGTGTAGATGTTCCCGGTCGTCTGAAGGGCGAAGAGATCCGCAGCGTGCTGCGAATCATCGAACACGTAGGACGTCGTGGCGTAGATGGGCACCGCCCGGGCTCCGGTCTCCGCATCGGGCCGCTGCCCGGCGTGGATGGCCCTGGTGTCGAATCCGGGCGTGGTCGGTGTCGTGGCGGACGCCACGTCGTGGGTTGCAGTACTGGTCACGTTTCTTCCCT
>JBFELU010000127.1:0-2776 GCA_041551965.1 Acidimicrobiia bacterium | reverse complement strand
CGGAGGTCGATCTGAGGAGATCGTCGGGGAGGCCATCCGGGGCCGTCGTGATCAGGTCGTCCTCGCCACCAAGGTCCGCTTCCCGATGGGTGACGGTCCCAACGACCAGGGCCTGGGCCGGGTCCACGTGCTGCGGGAGGTCGAGGCGTCGCTGCGGCGCCTCGACGTCGATCACATCGACCTTCTCTACATGCACTGCTGGGACCCGCTGACCCCGATCGAGGAATCGCTGGAGGTCTTCGACGAGTTGGTGGCCGCCGGGAAGATCAGGTACATCGGGGTCTCGAACTTCAAGGCGTGGCAGCTCATGAAGGCACTGGGGGTGAGTCGCGTCTCGGGGTGGGCTCGGTTCGTGGCGGCGCAATACCAGTACAGCCTGGTGACACGGGACATCGAGCGTGAATACCTCGATCTGTGTGAGGCCGAGGGTCTCGGCGTGGTTCCCTGGAGCCCCTTGGGGGGCGGGTTCCTGAGCGGGAAGTATGACCCCGACCGCCGTCCCACGGATGCCGCCGAGGGAAGGTTGGCGACGCAGCCCGACGAGGACGAGGAGGCGTGGCATCGTCGGGCCACGGAACGGAACTGGCGGATCATCGATGCTGCGGCCGCAGTGGCCGACGAGGTCGGTGCCACGATGTCCCAAGTGGCCCTCGCCTGGCTCCTGACGAGGCGGCCCGTTGCCTCGGTGATCATGGGAGTGCGAACTTCGGAGCAGCTGGAAGACAACCTGGGTGCCGCCACGCTGGAGCTCTCCTCGGAATCCCTGGGTCGTCTCGATGCGGTGTCCGCCCTCGAGCCGTCCTATCCATACCGCTTCATCGAGGCCTACGGGTCGCGGACGCCGTGAAGTTCCTCCTCTGGCTCGTGCTCGTGGTGATCTCCTGGCCTTTGGCGGTGCTGGCACTGCTGTTGTATCCGGTGATCTGGCTCCTCTCGATTCCCTTCCGCCTCGTTGGAATCTCGGTCAAGGGTGCCTTCGAGTTGGTGGAGGCGATCATCCGCCTTCCGGCCCGGATTCTGAGGGGTCGTCCGAGCGGCTGAGGTTGCCGTCCGGTGCAAGCCGGGCTTTCATGCCTGGCTGATGACCACCGGCGCACAGAGTCTCGTGCGGACGCTCAGGGCCGAGGGTGTCGACACCGTCTTCACCCTCACCGGCGGTCACATCCTGCCCATCCTCGACGCCTGTGTCGTCGAGGGGGTGCGGGTGATCGACGTTCGACACGAGCAGGCGGCGGCGCACGCCGCCGACGCCCACGCCCGGTTGACCGGCCGGCTCGGCGTGGCCGCGGTCACCGCGGGTCCCGGTGCCACCGGGACGGTGACCGCCATCGCGACCGCGTTCAACGCCGCCTCACCCGTGTTGCTCCTCGTGGGAGGTCACCCTTCCCATGAGGACCTCCGCGGCGGGCTGCAGGAGATGGACCATCCCCCGCTCTTCGACGGCATCGCGAGGTGGACCCATACCGCCCGGGATCCGGCTCGGCTCTCCGAGATCGCCTCGATCGCGGTGCGTCGGGCCTTCGCCAACCGCGGCGGCCCGGTGGTGATCGACATCCCCTGGGATGTGCAGGCCGCTGCGGCTCCCGCGCCGGCACCGATCGACGGTGCCCGTCGACCCAACCGCCCGAGTGCGGTCGATCCCGACACGATTGTGGAGGTCGCCGATCTCCTGGCCGGCGCCACGCGGCCCGTGGTCTTCGCCGGGACCGGCCTGCGTTGGGCGGAGGAGGCACCGCTCGACGATCTGGCGACGATCGGCCGGCTGCCGCTCTTTCTCAACAGCCTGGCGCGCGGCGCGGTCCGTTGGGACCATCCGAATCTGGGCAACCGCGCCCGGTCGTGGGCGCTCGGTCGTGCCGATCTGGTGATCGCCCTCGGGGTCGACTGGGACTTCAGGACGAAGTTCGGCTCGGTGGTGGGGGCGGCCGCGAGCCTGGTCCACGTCGATGCGGAGCCGACCAAGGTCGGGTGGAACCGACCTGTGGACATCGGGGTTGCCGCCGATCCGGGTGTGTTCGTGTCGCAGTTGCTCGGCGAGGTCGGCAGGTTCGGGCGCACCTCGGATCCGGATTGGCTGCTCGAAGTGCGTGCCGAAGAAGCGCGGCGGCAGGCTGATGCCGACGAGGCAGCGGCGTCGGATGAGAGCCCGGTGCATCCCGAGCGTTTCGCCCGCGAGGTCGCCGAGTTCTTCGGCGACGAAGCGATCGTGGCGGCGGACGGCGGCGACATCGTGTCGACGACGGCGAAGTGGCTGCGAACCTCGAAGCCGGGCCACCTTCTCGATCCGGGCCCCTTCGGCGGCCTCGGAGTGGGGGCGCCGTTTGCGCTGGCGGCCAAGGCCGTGCGGCCGGAGGCGCGGGTGGGGATCGTCTTCGGCGATGGAGCGTTCGGCTTCAACGGAATGGAGTACGACTCGCTCATTCGCCACGGCCTGCCGGTGGTGGGAGTGGTGGGAAACGACGGTGCGTGGAACAACATCAAGGTTCTGCACCGTGCCCTGTTCCCGGATCGAGTCGTCGCCGCCGATCTCGGGGTGCGGCCCTACCACGCCATGGTGGAAGCCCTCGGCGGCTACGGGGAGTTCGTGGACCATCCCGGGGAGCTCCGATCGGCTCTGATACGGGCCGAGGAGAGCGGCGTACCCGCCCTGGTCAACGTGCATCTCGCCGAGCAGGTGAGGCCGTCGTCGGTCTACGGGTTCTGAGCGGAGAGTCTTTCGGCCCTGGCTGGCCTGGGCCGGCCGATTCAGGGGGGTCATGTTCGGGATCGTCCTGTT
>JBFELU010000126.1:0-2779 GCA_041551965.1 Acidimicrobiia bacterium | reverse complement strand
GGTGGCTCCGATCGCGATCAGGAGCCACCCCGCCGCCGCCGGGTCGTCGCGACCCAGGAGGAGCCACAGGAACACCGGAACCATCGCGATCCGGAGCGCGGAGATGACGTTCGGGATGGTGAAGATCACGTGCTGGAGCGCAGCCGGAAGGGGACGCGTACCATCTCGCGCTCCTCGTGCTCGACCACGAAGAGGTAACCCCCGGGTGCCGCGAAGCGAATGTTGCTGAACGCGCTCACCATGGGGACGAGGCTCAGAGCGCCGGCCGGAAGATCCAGGGGGGCGCCGACGCGCAGGGTCCCTTGAGACTCGATGCCGGTGTCGCGGCCGTCCTCGTCGAGCAGGCGGATCCTGAGGGTCAGGTCTCGATTGCGGTCGGCGGGCCCGACCTCGGCGATCAGCACGAGGGTGAGGGCACGATGCACGGCCGGGAACGACTTGGCCGTGATCGTGTCGAAGGCACCCCCGAGCACGTAGAGCTTGCCGGCGGTGACCTGGGCGGCGTCGGCGAGGAATGCCGAGCTGAAGCGCATCACGTGCCTCCTGCTTCGAGGACCGGGGTGCGCGGTCCCCGGAGCCGGTGGTCGATGGCTCTGATCCCCATCGGCGCCGACTGTAGCCGAAGGGAGGGCCGGTTCCGGGCCTGAAGCCCGCTCGATAGGCTGCACTCGAGTGGAGGGAGGCACCATGGAAGGGTTTGCCGATTACGAACGGCACGACGCCACGGGGCTGGCGAGTCTGGTGCGGGATCGGCAGGTCCATCCTCGGGAGCTGGTCGAGGCGGCCGTCGCCCGTATCGAGCAGCGCAACCCTGCCGTGAACGCCGTGGTCTACCGCGCCTTCGATCGTGCCCGGGAGGAGGCGGAGGCCGATCCCGGGGACGGCCCGTTCGCCGGAGTCCCCTTCTTGGTCAAGGACCTCGGAGCCGCCTACGCCGGTCTCCCCTACTCCCAGTCGTCGCGGTCCCGCCGAAACCACGTTCCCGCCGCGGACAACGAGATCGTGCGCCGCTTCAAGGCGGCGGGCCTCATCATCGTGGGCAAGACCAACACCCCGGAGTTCGGGCTCGCCCCGGTGACCGAATCGGAGTTGCACGGTCCGTGCCGGAACCCGTGGGACGTCGACCGGACCCCGGGCGGGTCGAGCGGAGGCGCCGCCGCCTCGGTGGCGGCCGGGATGGTGCCGATGGCCCACGGCAACGATGGGGGCGGCTCGATCAGGATCCCGGCGTCGCACTGCGGGCTGTTCGGCATCAAGCCGACTCGGGGACGGAGCACCTGGGGCCCCGATTACATCGAGGGCTGGATGGGACTCTCCGAGCAGCACGCCGTTTCTCGATCGGTTCGCGACAGCGCCCGCCTGCTGGACGCCGCCCACGGTGCGGATCCCGGGGCCACCGCGGTGCCGCCCCCGCCGGAGCGTCCCTTCGCCGAAGAGGTGGGCGCGGACGTGGGCCGGCTGCGCATCGCCTTCACGACCGGTCCCCTGCTCGATCGCGAACCGCTCGATCCCGAGTGCGCCGCGGCGGTGGAGGACGCCGCCGCGCTGTGCGCCGAGCTCGGTCACGACGTCGACGAGGCGAGCCCCTCGATCGATGTCGATGAGACGCTCGATGCCTTCATCACCCTGGCCGGGGCCGAAGCCGCCTTCCAGATCGCCGAGAGCGAGCGTCTGACCGGACGGAAGGTCCGATCCGGGGACGTGGAGCTGGTGACGTGGATCGTCGGCCTGGTCGGCAGGACGCGGAGCGCCGGCGATCTGATGGCCGCCTACGACGTGATGCGGCGAACCGGGCGGATCCTGGCCGAGTTCCTCACCACCTACGACGTGTTCCTCTCGTCGACGCTGGCGCAGCCGCCGTGGCCGATCGGCGAGCTGGACGTCACCGGCGCAGATCGAGCGATGCTGCAGTTCGTCAAGCGGGTACCGGCATCGCCCATCATGAACGCCGTCATCAAGCAGCTGGCCGGCGAGATCCTGCGACCCATGCCCAACACGCCCCTGTTCAACTTGACGGGTCAACCGGCGATGTCGGTGCCGCTGGTGTGGAGCGAGCAGGGACTGCCGATCGGGAGCCAGTTCGTGGGGAGACTGGGCGACGAGGCGACGCTGTTCCGGCTGGCCGCCCAGTTGGAGGAGGCGCGGCCCTGGGCGGAGAAGCGGCCGGCGATGGCCGGGTAGGTCGGCTTTGGGGAGAGCCTCGAGGTGACCTCGGCGGAGGCCGGTTACCCAGAGATATCAGGCGTGCCCCTCCAGAGGCACCACCTGATGCACCCCCGGAAGGGTCTTTCTGCTCTACCCGGTCTTGGGCGGAGACGGGACATTTGACTGCACCTACGGAAGGGGGCTCCGTGACGCGCCGATCCGGCAGCACACTGTTTCTGACGCTGCTCTTGGCGATCGGTGTTCTTGTGAGTGCAGCCGGGGTGGCCGCCGGGCAGGAGGAAGACCCTCTCGTCTTGCATCCACCGGAAGATCTTGTCCTCGGCTGCTACGCCGACACCAGCCCGACGGACCCGGAAGTGTCGGGCGGCTGCGGGGACGTCACGCTGACATACCAAGACGAAGTGACCGGCGACGACGACGACTGCCCGATGGACTACGCCATCACCCGGACCTGGACCGCGACCGACGGGTGCGGCACTACCGCGACGCATGAGCAGACCATCGTCGTCGGGTGCCCGTGCGGGACGGTCGAAGTCACCAAGTACACCAACGGTGTGCTCAACGACACGGAAGACTCCATGGACTGGCTCTTCGAGCTCACGGGGCCGGGAAT
>JBFELU010000125.1:0-2964 GCA_041551965.1 Acidimicrobiia bacterium | reverse complement strand
TCCGGCCGGTGGGCGCTACTGGGATCGAACCAGTGACCTCTGCCGTGTGAAGGCAGCGCTCTCCCGCTGAGCTAAGCGCCCTGACGGGCCTCATTGTAGAGAAGAGAGACGCCGCACTTGATCGCCGGTCGGCCGTGTCGCGACTCGGGCGCCGGTTGGGGGCAGAACCGGCCTTCCCGGCGGACGTAGGCGATCGGCACGGCCACCGGCCCCTTGCCCAGGTGAGCGAGCGAGCACACACACATGTGTGGGGAGCCCGGCCAAACGAGCGACGATCTCGGCCTCGCTCATGTGCAGCATCCCCGCCGAAGCGACGCGGGAGCGTGACCCCGGCCAGGCGCCACGGATCCGGCTGATGGCGACCGGGCGGCCTCATCGCGGTTCCGTCGTGCCCCCCACCCCCATCTCTGTGCCCTCGCTCCGGGGAGAACCGAACGCGCTTCCCGCCGAGGTCGTGCCCACTCACCCTGTCGCCACATGGTGACAATGGACGGCCGGCTGCGGCGGAGCATCCAAGGGTGCACAGGGACGTTTGCGAGCAACCGCCAGCACGTTGCGGCCGGCCACCATAGAATCCCGCCCCATGCCCATGTTCATGGACGTCCACGAGGGGCTCGGCGACGCGACCCCCGAGGAGATCGACGCCGCGCACCGGCGCGACCTCGAGATCCAGGACCAGTTCGGGGTGAGGTGGGTCTCCTACTGGTTCAGCGACCCGGAGGGGAAGTCGTTCTGCCTCGCCGAGGCCCCGAGCGCCGAAGCCGCCAAGGCCTGCCACAAGGCATCCCACGGGCTCATGCCCCACGAGATCATCGAGGTCGAGGCACCGACACTGGCGATGTTCCTCGGGGAGATGCGCACCGATGAGAAGGACCGGGTCGTCCTTGACGACGGACGGCTCGACACTGCCCTGCGGGCGATCATGTTCACCGACATCGAAGGGTCGACGGCCCTCAGCACCGAGCACGGCGACGAGGCCGCAGTCGATGCGGTCCGCCGTCACGACGAGATCGTGCGGAGCTGTCTCGACCAGTACGGCGGGTCGGAGGTGAAGCACACCGGGGACGGCGTGCTCGCCTCGTTCGTGTCCGTGACCGCGGCCCTCAGTGCGGCTGAGGCCATGCACCGCAGGGCGGAGGGCGAGGAGCACCTCCGGCTGAAGATCGGCATCAGCGCCGGCGAGCCCGTCGAGGGTGCCTCCGACATCTACGGCGCCTCGGTCAACCTCGCCGCCCGCATCTGCGCCCACGCGCGGGGCGGGCAGACGCTGGTCGCCGGGACCGTGCGGGACCTCGCCATCGGCAAGGGCATCGACTTCATCGATTGCGGGGAGACCCGGCTCAAGGGTTTCCCGGAGCCGGTGAGGCTGTTCGCCACGGCATAGCAGCCGTCCAGCAGCGTCGACACCCGAGAGGAGCGCGGCACCTGCACCGTCGGCTCGCCGAGAAGGCCCCAGAGTCCCGGCCCGTGGAACTCCTCACCAGTCCCGAGGTCTGGAGACAGAGGGTTTCGAGGACTTGCCTTCAGTGACTATTCGAGTGTGAAGGCAGCGCTCTCCCGCTGAGCGAAGCGCCCGCCCCGGGGAGCGCGCCACGGTGCCTCCCCCACCCCTCCTAGGCTCTCCCGGGTGAAGCGAGCCCAGTTCGAACGCATCGTCGACGAGGCCCTCGAGGACCTCCCGGAATGGGTGGTGAACGCCATCGACAACCTGGTGGTGGTGGTCGAGAACTGGCCCACCCGGGAGCAGGACCCGGAGGGCAGCGGCATCCTCGGCATCTACGAGGGCATGTCGCTGCTGGACAGGGGCGTGGACTACTCCGGCTACCTGCCGGACCGCATCGTGGTGTTCCAGGGACCCCATCTCGAGCTGGGCCTGTCCCGGTCGGAGCTGCGCAACGAGATCCGCACCACCGTCCTCCACGAGATCGCCCATCACCTCGGCATCGACGACGAGCGGCTCCACCAATTGGGGTGGGACTAGTCAAGAACTAGCCCCCGGGTGCCGATGGCGTCCCTATGGACGCCCCGATCGCCGACCCGTACCGCCGCTGCGAGAAGCAGTGCAACCACGATCTCGCCCGCGGGATCGGCATAGACGAGTTGCTCTCCGGCGACGGCCCCCACCCGCCCAGCCAGCTCATCGTGAACCTCTCCACGTCGTCGACGCGGCCCACCCTCTTCGACGACGAGTTGCGGGAGGCCGGGGTGGCCTCCCTCCTCAGCGAAGCCTCCTAGGGCACCCGCCGCTTGATGAACAGCCCGATCTGGTCGATGGCGGGACGCGCCTTGGGGATGTAGGGGGCAAAGGCCTGGAACACGTGGATCTGGTCCTGCCACTCGTCGAGGATCACCTCGACCCCCGCCTCCCGCGCCTTCGCCGCCAGGCGCCGCGAGTCGTCGAGCACGATCTCGGAGGTGCCCACCTGGATGAGCATCGGGGGAAGGCCGTCCAGATCCGCATACAGCGGTGAGGCCAGGGGATCCTTCGGGTCGGCGTCGCCGACATAGGCCCGGGTGGCCGCCGGCATCTGGGTCGGGTCGAGCCACGGGTCGTCGTCGGCCTTGGTGGTCATCGACTCCCCGGTCCCGGCCAGGTCGGTCCATGGCGACAGCAGCACTGTGGCCGCCGGGAGCGGATCACCGGCATCCCGCAAGAGGGTGAGCATGGCCAGCGCCAGCCCTCCCCCGGCCGAGTCGCCCCCCACCACCAGCCGGGCCGGGTCCATACCGTCGGCGACCAACCAGCGGTAGACCACCATGGCGTCTTCGACGGCGGCCGGAAAGCGGTGCTCGGGTGCCAGCCGGTAGTTGGGCAGCAGCAGGCGGGCCCCCGACGCCCGGGAGATCCGTGACGCCAGGGCGCGGTGGGTCTGCGACGACCCGGTCAGGTACCCGCCCCCGTGGAAGTACAGGAAGGTGGCCGCCCGATCGGCGGTGGGGGCCACCACCCAGTCGGAGGGGACC
>JBFELU010000124.1:0-3162 GCA_041551965.1 Acidimicrobiia bacterium | reverse complement strand
CTCGACGGCCGACCAGATCAAGCCCTTGGCATCGGCCGGTGTGGAGGGGATGACGACCTTGAGGCCGGGCACGTGGGTGTAGAAAGCTTCGATCGACTGGCTGTGATACAGCGCACCGTGGATACCGCCGCCGTAGGGGATGCGGACCACGATCGGGCACTCCCACCCGCCCTTGCTCCGATAATGGAGCCGGGCCGCCTCGGACACGATCTGGTTGAAGGCGGGGTGGCTGAAGTCCGCAAACTGGATCTCGGCAAGGGGCCGTCCGCCCGCCGCCGCCATGCCGATGGCGATGCCGACGATCGACGACTCGGCGATCGGAGTGTTGAATGCCCGCGCCTCCCCGAAGGTCTCGGTGAGGCCGACCGTGGCCTTGAACACGCCTCCCTTGGGATCGGCGACGTCCTCTCCGAAGACGAGCGTGTTGTGGTGCTCCTCCATCACCTCGCGGAGGGCGCGGTTGATGGCCGTGATGAGGTTGACCTCGTCGCCGTGAGGGGTCGACTCGACCGACTCGGCTCGTTCGGTGTTGATGACGGGCCGGGCGTAGACGTCGGAGAACGGGTCGGTCGGGTCGGCCGCCGCATCGGCGCGTTCCACGGCGTCGGCGACGATCGCCACCGCCTCACTGTGGATGGCATCTTCGGTGGCCTGGTCCATCAGCCGCGACTCGATCAGGTACTGCCGTAGGACGGTGAGCGGGTCGTGACGACGCCAGGTCTCGACCTCGTCCGGGGACCGATAGAGCTTGTCGTCGTCGTCGGAAGTATGGGCGTAGTAGCGATAGGTCCGGGCTTCGATGAAGCTCGGACCCCCGCCGGAGCGGGCCCTCTCGACGGCCTCCCGGGCCGCGGCGTAGACCTCCAGGAAATCGTTGCCGTCCACCGAGGTCGCGGCGATGCCGTACCCCTCGGCGCGTCCCACGAGGCTCCCGCCCACCTGTTCGTTGACTCCCACGGAGATCGAATAGAGGTTGTTCTCGATCACGAAGATGACGGGGAGGTCGTGGATGGCAGCGAAGTTGAGTCCCTCGTGGAAATCGCCCTCCGAGGTCGAGCCCTCCCCACCCCACACCATGACCACCCCGGGACTGCCGCTGCGCCGCAGCTCCCAGGCGATGCCGGCCGCGTGGGGATACTGGGTGGCGATCACCGACGAATGCGAGAATATCCGCCGCGCCGGGTGCGACCAGTGGTTCGGCATCTGCCGGCCCCCGCTGTTGGGGTCGTCGGCCTTCGAGAACACCCCGAGGAAGAGCTCCTCGGGCGTCATGCCGAGGGCGAGGGCGCCGGCCACGTCCCGGTAGTAGGGGAGGGCCCAGTCGTGTTCCCGATCGAGGGCGGCCGCGGTCCCGATCTGTGCGGCCTCGTGCCCCGAAGACGACACGACGAACGGCGCCCGGCCCTGACGATTGAGCGCCCACATCCGGTCGTCGATCTGGCGGGCGAGGAACATCGTCCGGTACATGTCGAGCACGGCCCGATCGTCGAGGCCCAGATCGAGGTGGTTGCGCGCCGGATCGATCCCAATCGCCAAGCTCGGTCCCCTTCCCTCTCCTAGTTCCGATCGTCCCCGCTGCGACGGAACAGCCGCAGGTTACCGATATCGCGGATTCGTTCCTCGGCCCAGTCCACCGCGGCGCGGTGAGGCGACTCGTTCCTCTCCGCCGCCGTCTTCAGAACGTGCATTGTGTTGTGGTAGATGCGGTCGATGTGGAACGCTGCTCTCTCGACGGTGTAGCCGCGGATCTCCTCGTTCACGTTGATGAGACCGCCGGCGTTGACCACGAAGTCGGGGGCGAAGAGGATGCCGCGTTCCATGAGCATGTCGGCGTCCTCATCGGTGGCCAGTTGGTTGTTGGCCGCTCCCACGATGGCCTGGCACCGGAATCGCGGGATCGTCTTCGCGTTGAGATTGCCGCCCATGGCGCACGAGGAGAAGATGTCGCACTCGACGTCGTAGATGTCGTCGAGTCCGACGGCGGTGACGCCGTACTTGGCGACGACGTGGTCGATGGCCGGCTGGTAGATGTCGGTCACGACCACCTCGCATCCGCACTCGACGAGGCGCCGCACCAAATCGGTGCCCACCTTGCCGACACCGAGGATGGCGACCTTCTTGTTCTTCACCTTCTTCTCGTCCCACAGGAACTCGGCCACCGCCTTCATGGCAGCCATGACTCCCCGGGCGGTGGCCGGTGAGGGATCGCCCGATCCGCCTTCCTCCACCGGTACGCCGACGACCCAGCGGGTTTCGCGGCGGATCAACTCCATGTCGTTGGCGTCGGTGCCGACGTCCTCGGCCGTGATGTAGCGGCCCTGCAAAGAGTCGACGACCCGCCCGTAGGCCCTCCACAGCCGCTCGGACTTGATCTTGCGGTGATCGCCGATGATCACGGCCTTTCCGCCGCCGAGATCGAGACCGGCGGCGGCCGCCTTCATCGACATGCCGCGCGACAGCCGAAGCACGTCTTCGAGAGCCTCCGTCTCCGACTCGTACGGCCAAAAACGGGTCCCGCCAAGGGCGGGACCGAGAGCCGTCGAGTGGATGGCGATGATGCTCTTGAGACCGGAGACCGGGTCGAACCCGAAGACCACCTCTTCGTGGCCACGGCCTCCGATCGCGTCAAATACGCCCAAGAGCGGACTCCTTTCGACGAGGCATACACCCCTCGGGGTGGTTCATCATCGATGCTAGCCAAGGGCCCCGGATCGGGCCGGGGAGTTCCGAGACGGTGCTGATTAGCATCCTCGCCATGCCGAGAGCCGCCTATCTGCGTGTCTACCTTCCCGCAGAGCGCTTCGACGGTTTGAGGGAGCACGTTGCCGGGAGCTGGACCCCCAGGGTGCTCCATCGCGGCGAGTACGGAGTCTGGTACGAGTCGACCCGCGATGACGCGTTCAGGATCGACTGGCAGGGCCGGCGGTTCGTGTGCCCCCGGCACCCCTGGTTGCGGATGCTCGAGGGTCTCATCGCGTTCCGGAACTCCTATTCGGGCTCTTCGGCGGCGATGCTGGTGCCCGACCGTATCGCCGACTCGGCCGCCGAGGAGCTCACCCGCATGCATCGCGGCCGGCCCGGGGTCCGTTCGTACATCCTCACCTCAGGGTGGCACGTTCCCCTCCGGTGGTTTGCCGCCTTCGATCCGGCGGAACGGGAACT
>JBFELU010000123.1:0-3172 GCA_041551965.1 Acidimicrobiia bacterium | reverse complement strand
TGACGACGTCGTCGCCGGCGCCGGCGACGATCACGTCGACACCGCTCGTACCCAGCAGAACGTCGTCGCCGTCGGTCCCGACGATCGTTGCCGTCAAACCGTTGCAGGATTCCGTCGCCGCCGACCCGGGCACCGAGACGAAGACCAACATCAAGGTCAGCAACGACATGGTCACAAACCAGAATCTCTTGCCCAACATGGTGAACTCCCCGATCTGAAGCGCCGTCCGGCTGCCGAGTGTAGATGGCCGGAACCGGTACTCGCTTCGGGCGTGCCTCAACCGGTCTCGCTCAGACGGCCTGCTCGCGGTACCCGGTATCCCCCGGATACACCACGCGGAACGAAGGCTCCATGGGCACGGACGACATCGGGCGAAGACGAAGCTCCATGAAGGTCTGACCCGGGAACCGCTGGTCCTCGTAGAGCTCGACGTCGATGTCCTGGGGCAGCATCCGGGCCACCATGATCATCTCGCGTCGGGTCTCCAGATCGGAGCCGACGAAGCGCATGTATCCGGCCCGATCGACCCGAGCAACCACGTAGTCGGCCACTGCATGCCGCCAGGCCCGGCGGGAACGGCTTTCGGCGAACAGCGGCATGAGGCCCCTCCACGGAGCGGATGACACCGCTGTGATCTTATGCACAGGCCCCGGCGGGGCCCGGTCTTTAGCGCGGGACCTCGCTCCAGGGGAGATCCTTGTCCACCCGCGGCTCACCGGGCAGGCCCAACACCCGTTCCCCGAGGATGTTCTTCATGATCTCCGACGTTCCGCCCTCGATCGAGTTGGCCCGCGCCCGCAGGAAGGCCTTACGGGGGTCGGTGATCGTCGCCGACTCCTCCGGCATCACCATCTCGTAGGAGTCGTAGAGCATGCCGTCGGGCCCCAGCAGGTCCAGCACGAGCTCGTAGATCTTCTTGTTGATCTCCGCATACACCAGTTTGGCGGTGGAACCCTCCGGCCCCGGGGTTCCTTGGGACAGCGCCTTGGCCGCCCGCAGGTTGGTGAGACGAGCCGTCTCGGCTTCGACCCAGAGCCTCATGAGCCGGTCGCGGCGCACCGGGTCGTCGAAACCGCCGTCATGCCAGGTGGCGACCGCCGTGCCGATCGGGCCGAACTCCCGGGGCTGAACGAGACCTCCGATGGCTACCCGTTCGTTCATGAGGGTCGTCAGGGTGATCCGCCAGCCATCACCGACCTCGCCGATCCGATCGGCGTCGGGAACCCGTACGTCGGTCAGGTAGACCTCGTTGAACTCACCCTCACCGGTGATCTGGCGGATCGGACGAACCTCGATGCCCGGAGCCTCCATGTCCACGATGAAGTAACTCATCCCCTTGTGCTTGGGAACGCCGGGATCGGTCCGCATCACGATCATCCCCCACTTGGCGACGTGGGCCAGCGTGGTCCACACCTTCTGGCCGTTGAGCACCCACTCGTCACCGTCGCGCACCGCCCGGGCCGACAGCGCCGCCACATCGGATCCGGCTCCGGGCTCGGAGAACATCTGGCACCAGATCTCCTCCGAGGTGAACATCGGCCGGAGCCAGCGCCGTTGCTGTTCCTCGGTGCCGTGCGCCAGGAGGACGTGGGCCCCCATCCCCACACCGAGGATGTTGAACTTCGCCGGGTTGGGAGCGCCGGCCTCCGCCAGGCGATCGTCGACGATCGGCTGCAGCCGTCGCGACGCCCCGAGGCCGCCGAGACCTTCCGGGAACCACACCCACGCCAAGCCGAGGTCGAATCGAGCTCCAAGGAATGAGACCGGGTCTCCGGCCGGATCGTGAGCGGTCAGCAGCTCGTCGAGTCGATCCTCGATCAGCCGGGCGGCATCGGTCATCGCGGGCTCCTCGTCGGCAAGGTCCGAATCATGCCACAGGTCGACGATCAGGCGCCGAGGTCTGCCAGCACCGCCTCGGCGGCGCGACGACCGGAAAGAAGGGCCCCCTCGATCGAGGCCGTGGCCCGGTGATCGCCGGCCACGTACCGGCCGGTCGCCACCCGCGCCGGACGGTGTGCCTCGAAGGGTGGCGACTGGGAGGGTTGCCCGTGAGCGAAGACGTGGGTGGACAGGTGAACCCACCCATCGACCGCGTCACCGAACCAGGTACGGAGGCGATGTCGGACCCGGTCCTCGATCCCGGGCTCGGCGTCGAGACTCTCGACGACCACCAGTGCCCGGCCCGGAGGGGCGTAGGCCGGGGAAACCTCGGACATGACCGCGACGTTGTTGACGGGCCCGCCCGGCTCACCGTCGAGCAAGAGACGCGGCCCCCGCCGGGGCGGCTCCTCGGCGGCGAAGGCGACCCCGACGACCGGACGGGACGGCGGCACGTCGAGATCGAGCAGCCGGCCCGCCTCCGGCGCCTCGGTGGCCACCACCACGGCCCGGGCGGAGATCTCCCCGGTCCCGGTGGACACCCCCGCGGCGCCGACAGCCGTCACCGGGGTCCCGAGCCGGACCGTGCCTTCGGGAAGCCACCCGGCCAGCAGATCGGGGATGCGCTGCATGCCCCGGGCGGGGACCGCCGCGTCACCCTCGGCCAGCATCTTGAACACGAACCGGAAGGCCCGGGACGAGGTCTCGAGGGCCGGATCGAGCAGGATCCCGGCGAACAGGGGCCGGAAGAACCCCTCGATCATTGCTTCGGAGAAACCCTCCGATCGCAGCGTTTCGATCGCCGGGACGTCCTCGCCGGCGAGCAGCCGGCCGATCGAAGCCGAGCGGACCCGGCTCCGGAGCCGAGCCACCCGAAGCTTGTCGGCGATCGATCCGATGGGGGCGCGCAGGGTGGCCCAGGCATCGGACGGCCTGCGGAACGGGTCACCGACGCGGTGGAATCGGCCGTCCCGCCACACGTCGGCCCCGGGATGGAAAGGACGGAGCTCGAGTGCGGTGAGGTCGAGGAACCGGCGTCCCTCGGGATATGCCGTGAGATAGACCTGAAACCCACGGTCCACCAGGAACCCGTCGATCTCGTCGGTGCCGACCCGCCCGCCGACCCGGTTCGCAGCCTCGAGGACCACCGGCTCCACCCCGCGTTCGGCGAGCACCCGGGCACAGGCGAGGCCGGCCAGCCCGGCTCCGACGATGGCGACGTCGGTCACGGCCGGTTCCGGCCGATGGCGGTGGTCAACGCCTCGTCGAGATCGGTGCCGAGCTCGAGACCATC
>JBFELU010000122.1:0-3187 GCA_041551965.1 Acidimicrobiia bacterium | reverse complement strand
CTCGGTCTCCGCCTCGGCCTGGGCTCGGTCCTCCCCGGTCATCCACAGCACACCGATCTCCTGGAGACGGGCGCGCGGCTCGGCGAGTCCCGTGAAGTCCCCCCAGTTGCGAAAGGCGAGCAAGCCGCCGCGGGCGATGCGGATGACCTCGGGGTGGGTGTAGCGCTGGCGAACGATCGCCGACGAGGCTCCCGTGGAACCCTCACCGGGACCACCGCCTCGCTCCACGACCACGACGCGCTGGTTGCTGCGGCGGGCCACCTGGTAGGCGGTGGCGAGGCCCATGATCCCGGCCCCGACGACGACGATGTCGGTGGTGTCACTCATGCGGCCACTCTATCGGCGCGGGGTCAGTGCTCGGCGATGAATCGGAGGAGGGTCTCGGTGAGCACGTCGCCGTTCTCCCCGAACATGTCCGTGCCGTGCCCCCCGACCTCGAAAACCAGCAGTTCTCGTGGCTCAGAGGACCGATCGAAGAAGTCCTCGGCGTCGCCGACGGCCCCAGAGTCGTCTCGAGCGGCGATGAACAGCTTGGGCTCCGCGATCTCGGTGATCACGGCGAGGCCGTCGGCGTCACCGAATTGGGGAACGCCAGAGAGGGTGGCGATCCCGGCGAGGTCCTCCTGAGCCGCCAGCAACAGCGCCGCCGCACCGTTCATCGACGCTCCGAAGTAGAAGATCTTCGCGGCGCCGCGACTCCGAGCCAGTTCGAGCGCAGCGGCGCCGTCGGTGCCGACTCGAGGGTCGTTCCGGTCACCGTCGGAGGAGCCGTAACCCCGGTTGTTGAAGGCGAAGGCGGTGTGCCCGGCGGCGGCGACCTGTTCGGCGAACTCGAACCATGACGACATGTCGGCCGGGAACATGTGTCCGAGCACGACCCAGGTCGAGTCTCCCGGCAGGATCCGGCCCTGCAGTGTCAGGCCGTCGGACGTGTCGAAGGTCACGTCCTCGGGCCCAACCGCCATCGTCGTGACCGCCTCGGTCGTGGCCACTTCGGTCGTGGTCGTCGTGGATGCCTCTCCGGTCGCCTCCGAGGTGGCCGAAAGTGTGGTGGCCGGGGCTTCGGTGGTCTCGGCCGGCAGCGCCGGGTCCCCGTCGGAACTGCAGGCCGCCGCGGTCAGCGCCGCCGTCAACCCGATGGTGATGATCCGGTTGTGCATGCTTCGAACATACCCGGTACCGTCGCCACCGTGATCGAGCACCACACCGTGTCGTCGAACGGGATCGAGTTGCACGTTGTCACGGCGGGGGACGCGCACGCGGCACCCTTGGTGCTGCTGCACGGTTGGCCCGAGACCTGGCGCTGCTGGGAGCCGATCATCGATCGGCTCGGTGCCGATTTCCGGCTCGTTGTTCCCGACCAGCGCGGATTCGGACGGTCCGATGCGCCGACGGAGACCGCGGCCTACCACCTCGCGGTCCTGGTGAGGGATCTCGTCGCCGTCATGGACCACTTCGGTTTGGAGCGCCCCGGTCTGGTCGGTCACGACATGGGAGGTGCGCTCACCTGGTCGGCGGGCTCGTTCATCCCAGAACGGATCGGGAGGGCCGTCGTCCTGTCCTCACCTCATCCCCTCCGATTTCGGGCCGCCGCCCTCGAGGATCCGCGTCAACTCGCCAAGGCGTTCTACGTCTGGCTGATGCACGCCGGGGAGTCCGGCGAGGCGCTGCTCGCCGCCGACGATTTCGAGCGTCTCGCCGTCTGGGTGTTCGGCGGATCGAATGTTCCCGGTGACCTCATCCAGGACTATCGACGCGATTGGAGCCGCCCGGGCCGGTTCACGGCGATGGCCGAGTGGTACCGGGCCAACTACCGGCCCGAGCTGTTCAATCCCGATGTGCCGCTGCAACTCCCGCCCGTGCGGATCCCCGTCCGCTACCTCCACGGTCAGGCCGACGTCGCCTTCGTGCCCGGGGCGGCGACGGGGTCGGGTGAGTTCGTGGAGGCCGCGTACGACGAACGCATCGTGGAGGGTGTTGGTCACTGGCTCACCCACGACGTACCCGATCTCGTGGCCGATGCGATCCGCGAGTGGATGTCGCCGTGACGCCAGGCCCTATCATCCGTCGGCTATGGATCACTGCCTGACGACACTCGACAACGGCCTCCGCGTTGTCACCGAGACCATGCCGTCGGTGCGCTCGGTCGCCGTGGGCTGCTGGGTGGACACCGGGAGCCGTGACGAGCGCGAGGTGGAGGCGGGCTGCTCCCACTTCCTCGAGCACCTCCTCTTCAAGGGCTCGGACCGTCTCAGTGCCCAGGACATCGCCCAGGCGTTCGATGCCGTCGGGGCGCGGTCGAATGCGTTCACCTCGAAGGAGTACACCTGCTACTGGGCACAGATGCGAGACGAAGACCTCCCGATGGGGCTCGACCTCCTCGCCGAGATGCTGCAGCGCCCCGCCTTCCGGGCGGAGGAGATCGCCTCGGAGAGCCAGGTGGTCCTCGAGGAGATCAACATGAACGAGGACGATCCCAGCGATGTAGCCCACGACCAGTTCGCCCGGACCCTGTGGGGAGATCACCCGCTGGCCCGGCCGGTGCTCGGCTCTCGGGAGTCGATCAACGCCATGGGTCGCGAGGTCATCGACGGCTATTGGTCACGGCGTTACCACGCCGCCGGGACCGTGATCGCCACCGCCGGTCACGTCGAGCACGACGATGTCGTGCAGATGGTGAGCGATCGATTCGGCGGCTGGGGCCGGTCCGGTGTTGATCGGGAATTCGAGCACGCCGAGGTTCGCCCCGCGGTGGGCGTCAGGACCCGGGACACCGAGCAAGCCCATCTCGTCTTGGGTGGGGAAGGCATGGCGCGAGGTGATGAGCGGCGGTTTGCCTTCGGGTTGCTGAACCACATCATGGGAAGCGGGATGTCCTCCCGGCTGTTCCGGGTGATCCGCGAGGAGCGGGGCCTGGCGTATGCGGTGTATTCCTTCCGGATGCCCTACGCGGACTCCGGCGCATTCGGGGTCTACGTCGGCACCACGCCTTCGCAGGCGGCCGAGGTCCTTCGCCTGACCCGCGCCGAGCTCGACCGGGTGGTGGCCGAGGGGGTCGCGGGGGACGAACTGGACCGTGCCAAGGGGAACATGAAAGGTTCGCTTGCCCTGGCCATGGAGGACACCAACAGCCGTATGGTGAGGCTCGGCCGTCATGAGCTGACGGGGATCGAGCACCTCACCCTGG
>JBFELU010000121.1:0-3270 GCA_041551965.1 Acidimicrobiia bacterium | reverse complement strand
TGACCTCCTCTTCGGCGGCGGCCGCCTCGGGGGCGGTCTCGACGGTCTCTGTGGTCTCTTCGGCTGCAGCCTCAGCGGCCGCTTCGTCGGTCGGGGCGCCCTCGGCGTCGGCGAGCGCGTTCGTCGTCTCTTCGGTCATGGGTTTGCGGATTCTCCTCGAGCGGGATTTCCCGGCGGCGAGCGCCGAGAGCGGCATAAGGCTAACACGCTGTGGCGGGTCCAGGCCTTTCTCAGGACTTGGCGTCGCCGAGGGTCGAGCCGGTACCGACGTCGACCCGGAGCGGAACCCTGAGGTCGGCCACACGTTCCATGACCTCGCGGGTCGTCGTGATCAGGGCTTCTGCCTCCGCCTCCGGGACCTCGAGCACCAACTCGTCGTGCACCTGGAGCAGCATGGCCGCCTCAGTGTCGTCTCCGAGGGTTCGGTCGAGGTCGATCATCGCTTTCTTGATGATGTCGGCCGCCGACCCCTGGATGGGGGCGTTGAGCGCCATGCGCTCTCCCATCTGCCTGATCCGGTAGTTGCCCGACGACAACTCGGGCAGGTAGCGGCGTCTCCCCAGGATCGTGGTGGTGTACCCATCGTCGCGGGCCTGAGCCACGATCCCCTCCATGAAATCCCGCACCGCCGGGAACTGATCGAAGTAGGCGTCCATGTGCTCGGTGGCCTCCTCCGTGGAGATCTCGAGACGCTGGGCCAGCCCGTAGGCCTCCATGCCGTAGAGGAGCCCGAAGTTGATGACCTTCGCCCGGCGCCGCATCTCCGGTTCGACGGAGGAGGGCTCGATCCCGAAGACGCGGGCTGCCGTCTCGGTGTGGACGTCCGCGCCCTCGGCAAAAGCCGCGAGGAGCCCGGGGTCCTCGCTGAGGTGTGCCAGGATCCGGAGCTCGATCTGGCTGTAGTCGGCCACGATGAACACCGACCCGGGTGGAGCGACGAAGGCACGACGGATGGTCCTCCCCTCCTCGGAGCGAACCGGAATGTTCTGCATGTTGGGGCGCTCCGAGGAGATGCGCCCCGTGGCCGCGCCGGTCTGATTGAACAAGCAGTGGATCCGACCGTCCGCCTCGATCAGGGGCAACAGACCGTCCACGTAGGTCGACCGGAGCTTCTCCAGCTCCCGATAGCGCAGCAGGTGCTCGACGACCGGGTGTTCATCGACCAGCTTCTGCAGCACCGACGCATCGGTGCTCGGAGCCCCCTTGGGTGTCTTCTTGAGCACCGGCAGGCCGAGCCGCTCGAACAACACCTCTCTCAGCTGGAGGGTCGAGTTGATGTTGAAGGGATCTCCGGCTGCGGTGTAGATGTCGCGCTCCAGTGTCGCCAACCGGTCGCGGAGGCTCTCCCCCAACTCCTCCAGGTATCCCCGATCCACCCCGATGCCGACCTCTTCCATCTTCGCCAACACCCGGATGAGAGGGATCTCGACCTCGTCGTAGAGACGCCGGCCGCCCCGTGCATCGAGTTGTTCCGTCATCGGCCCGATCAGGCGGGCCACCGCCACGGCTCTTCGCCCCGCGCCTTCCAGGTCGGGGCCGCCGCCGAAGTCGAGGGTCCCCTGGTCCTTCGGCCCCCCGTCGGTCACCGGGGCGATCTCGACCCCCAGCACGCTGCCGGCCAACTCCCCGAGATCGGGAGCCCGCTCGGCGGGGTTGATGACATAGCCGGCCAGAGCGGTGTCGAAGGTGACGCCGCGCAGATCGAGATCTGCCTCCAGCAGGGCCCGCACCAGCGGCTTGAGATCGTGACCGGCCTTGGGACGATCCGGGTCGACGAGCGCCTCCTCGAGCGCGCCGAGGTGTTCGAGGGGCACGAATACGGCCCGGTCCTCCTGGCCCGCGACCGCCACGCCGAGCAGGGAACCGTCCTCCCAGACCGGTTCGATCGCCAGCATCCCGCCCGGGAGGTCGGCACCAGTCTTCGGGTCCCGGAGGGTTTCGACCTCGACGTCCATGGCCTCCTCGGGTTCGACCGCGGCGCCCCCTCCCAGGCCTTGCAGGCGCTGCCACAGCGAACGGAACGCCAGGCCCCCGAACACCTCGCGCACCTCGGCCGGGTCCCAGGGCTCGAGCCGCAGTTCATTGATCTCCGTGGGAACGGGGGCATCGTCCACCAGTACGGTCAGCCGTCGATTGAGGAAGACCTGTTCCCGGGCGGCCTCGAGGTTCTCCCGCAGCCTCGGTGTCTGCTCCTCGAGGTGCTCATAGATCCCTTCGATCCCCCCGTAGCCGGCAACCAGTTTGGTGGCGGTCTTCTCGCCCACCCCGGGAACACCCGGAAGGTTGTCTGACGTGTCACCACGCAGCGCGGCGTAGTCCGGATAGTGGGTGGGACTGATCCCGTACCGGTCTTCGATCCACGAGGTGTCGGCCACCACGGTGTCGGTGATGCCGCGCCGGGTGTAGATGACCTTGATCGGGCCTCCGACGAGTTGGAAGGCGTCCCGGTCACCGGTCACAACCAGCACATCCCACCCCTCGGCGGCGGCGGCCTTGGCGAGAGTGGCGATCACATCGTCGGCCTCGTATCCCGGAGCCTCGAACTGCTTGATTCGCAACGCATCGGCCACTTCATGCATCAGGGGAACTTGGCTACGGAAGAGGTCCGGCGCGGCCGAGCGATTGGCCTTGTACTCCGGATACTCCTCGGAGCGGAATGTCGCCGCCGGGGTGTCCCAGGCCACCGCCATCGCATCGGGTGCCTCGTCGTCGAGCAGCTTGATGATCATCGAGGTGAACCCGTAGACCGCGTTCGTCACCTGACCGGCCGGTGTCGCCAGATCGGTGGGAAGGGCGTAGAACGCTCGATAGGCGAGGCTGTGACCGTCGAGCAGGGCGAGCTTTGGCATGCCGGCCGATGTTAGGCGGGGCCGGGTGAACTCACCCGAGGCGGCGCAACAACCGATCCCGTTTCGCCTCGAGACGCCGGCGGCGACGCTCAAGATCGACGAGGTTCTTGCGGAACCGGGCCACATCGCCGGCGGTCGCCCGGGCCTCGTCCCGTTCGAGGGGCCCACCCACGGCGGCATCGCGTTGGGCGTCATCGTCGATGTGCTCGAGCATGTTGAGCTCCTCGACGGTGAGCCGCTCCTCGTCACGGAGCCGCTCGAGCTCGTCGTTGATGTGGAACAGGCGTCGGGTGATCCGGCTCATCAGTGTGGCGGCGTACCATGGGGCTGCGCCGGGATGGCGGAATGGTAGACGCGACGGACTCAAAATCCGTTGGGCTTTTGCCCGTGGGGGTTCGAGTCCCCCTCCCGGTACCACCAC
>JBFELU010000120.1:0-3278 GCA_041551965.1 Acidimicrobiia bacterium | reverse complement strand
TAGCGGTAGATGTCGACCGACCATCCGCCGCTGCCGGCCGACTTGATCCGCTCGGTGAACGGCGCCACATCGGGATTGGCCTCGCGCCGGGTGACGATCCCGCTGTAGTTGTACCGGTCCGAGAGTCCGGCCTCGACCTCCAACCCGCCGTTGTCGCCGAAGATCTTGGCGGTGATCGAGGTGTCGGTGTGTGAGGTGCGGATCACCAGCGCCGAGTCGGTGTTGTTGCGGAACACCAGGTCGGGTTCCGGGAAGCCGAGCGTCGCCTCGCGGCCCTCGGGGTACCGAGAGAAGTAGATGCTGTGCGGGGAGTGCTCGACGTCTTCGTACCCCCCGAAGAAGATGGCGTTGTAGAGCGTGGTGGTGAACTGGCTGGTACCGCCCCCGATGTTGATGGGGTTGTCGCAGCACTGGACGTAGCCGCCGATGATCGCACCGGCGTACTGGTATCCCTTCTCCAGCGTGCGCTCCCCCACGTGGTCGTTGAGCGACCAGGTCTCGCCGGGCATCACGATCGCCCCGTCGACGGCATCGGCGATGAGGTGGATGTTCGTCACCCGCGATTCGCAGCAGTTGTGGAAGGTGGTGAATTCGGACACCTTCTCCTCTATGCCGAGGGCCTCGGCGTCGGCCGTCGAGAAATCGGCTTCGGTCCCCGGGCCGAAGACGAGCGTCGCGTTGCGCTCGGGTGATCTTGCCGCCGCGGCAACAGCCCGGGCGAAGGTCGTCGCATCGGGTTCGAAGGCGGGGGTGCTCGGCACGAGGGTCACCGTGTCGTCTTCTTCGATGACGATCTCGGCGTCGACCGGCTCGGTTCCCATGGAGTCGGTGCGGGGCTCGATGTAGCGGCGGAGGGGCTCCCCGAGGAACGTGATCGGGAACGTGGCCGGGGAAGTGAATTCGTCGCGACCGATGAAGAGGGCGGTGGCGAGGATCTCGGGCGGCACGATGATCTCGGCGTCGTACTCGTCGTTGATCAGTGTCACCGGCCCCGATATGAGGGATTCGGCCTCGGCGACCACCGCATCGACATCGGCGATCGTCATCGCCGGCGCGAGTTCCACGGCGGAGAGCTCGATCGGGGTCCGGTCCTCCCGGCCGAGGGCCTCTCCGAGGAGCCGGACCGCTTCCGCCCGATCGATGCCCGTCCCGGGCCGGGGGTATGCGAAGACGATCTCGCGATCGACGACCTCCACGGAGCCCTCGGTGGGCGGGTCGGCGATCCCCTCGATTTCCCACTCGGCGACGACCGCTTCGAGGGCGGCACCGTCGAACGTGTACGGGATCGGCACCATCTCCGGGTCGTCCCCGAAGCGGCCGATCCACCAGGTGAACTGGTCGACGAGATTGCCTTCACGACCGACCCGAAGGGCCTGGGCGACGATGGCCTCCTCGTCGATCTCGAAACCCACGGCGGCGGGGTCGAGAACGAAGGTCTGTCCCTCGACCCTGGCTTCGATCGGGGTCGACCGGAGCCGATCCTCGAAGGCGATGATCTCGGCTCTGGCATCGTCCTCACCGATCCCACCCAGCGAGATGGTGCCGGCCTCGACCGACCCCAGCACCTCGCCGCCGTTGGTGACCCGGTCGACGGCGAACACGATTCCCACCAGCAGCGCCAGGGCGACAGGCACGAGCAGGACGAGCAGGACGATGCGGAGGGACCGGGGCACGACTGGGCGATGTTAGTGCCGGCCCTGCGGTGTGAAACACATCTCTTCGACGCCCACTTTCAGCATTCGGCAGGCCGGTCGCGTGCCGCCCCGGACCCCATATGATTGAGGCTGATGGATCGGGTGGAGGTGCCCCTGCAGGGCATGTCAAATATTGCCTGGACTCGACGCCGGGTGCGCCGCGCCGCGGCCGGCGTCGTGGCCTTGCTGCTGCTCAGCGTGGCAGCTCCGGCCGGGGCGGAGGTGAGTCGGGGAGACCTGGCGGCGGCCGATGAGGAGGTCGCCGACGCACGGCACCGTATGGGCGAGGCCGAGTCCCGGCTCGCCGAGGAGCAGCGTCGCCTCGATCGGATCGACGAGAGCCTCGACCGGATCGCCGACCGCATGACCGCCCAGGACGCGGCGATCGAGGACGCCGACGACGATGCCCGGGAGCGGATCACCCGCATGTACATGGCGGCCGGCGCCGGTCGGGAGGCCGGCCTCCTCGCCGGGTCGGGCACCGATTTGGGGGCCCGGGTGGCGTATCTCGGGGCCCTGGCGGATCGGGAGCGTGAGTTCGTGACGCGGCTGACGGCATCGCGCGCCGATCTCGAACGGTTGTCGGCGACGGTGCGCCGCAACTTGACCGAGCAGCAGGCGGTGGTGGAGGCCGCCGCCGCCGAACTCGCCGCGATCCGGGACGCGTTGGCGGAGGCAGAGGGTGTCGCTGCGGAGTTGCAGGCGCAATGGCAGCGAGAGGAAGAGGAACGCCGCCGGCTCGCCGAGGAGGAGCGCCTGCGTCGCGAGGAAGAGGAGCGGCTTCGGCTGGAGGAGGAGGAACGGCAGCGGCAGGAAGCGCTCGCCGCGATCGAGGAGGCGGCCGCCACGGCGAATGCCGCCGGCTGGACCCCCGGCTCGGGTGTCGAGCCGTGGCGGCCCCTGGTTGCCCGCTACTTCCCCGAGCACCTCGTGGAGGAGGCCCTGGCCGTGATGCGGTGCGAGAGCCTCGGCAACCCGGTGGTCGTCAACCCCTACTCGGGAGCGTCCGGCTTGTTCCAGCAGATGCCCTTCTACTGGCCGTCCCGAGCCGAGGCGGCGGGGTGGAGTGGGGCGAGCATCTTCGATCCCGAGGCCAACATCGCGGTGTCGGCCTGGCTGGTGATGCGCAGCGAGGAGAGCCACGCCGAAGGGGCCTGGGGCCACTGGAGCTGCAAGCCCTAGTCGGCGACACCGAGCAGCACCCGCGACGAGTCGACGAGCAGCAGCAACGTGGCGGCACCGAGACCGAGCAACGCCGGTATCACCCAGGGCCGCTGGCGCCGAACGGGAGGGAGGACGCCCTCCCAATCGAAGACGGCTCCGAACGTGGGGAGGTGTCCGGCGACGGCCGGGGTCTGGCGGTGATAGGCGTTGTGGGCGGATTGCACCATCGCAGCACTCGGCATGCAGGGAAGGTCGGGGACCAGCAGCCGCGCCACCGAACCGGACGGCTCAACCGGCTGCACCCGGTAGCGGCCGGCCTTCCAGCCGCCTCCCATCGCCTGCCACGACAACATCGACGGTCATTGTGGCGGCATGGCCGAGTTGTGCCGGCGTGACGGGTCAGAGCTCCTCGGCGATCCG
>JBFELU010000119.1:0-3347 GCA_041551965.1 Acidimicrobiia bacterium | reverse complement strand
CGAGGCGTATTACTTCCCGCCGGACGTCGACATGGGTCCTCACCCCGAGACGTTCCTCGGAGTCCACCCCCACATCGCCGATGAAGGCTGTCACGAAGTGCTCCTGCCCTACCTCGAGGACTGGGACAGCGACCTCATCCTGCGCCATTCGCCCGCCTATCTGCAGGTTCCGGAGGAGGGATTCTTCGTCCCCAGCGGCGTGCTCCATGCTCCGGGCAGCGCCCTGACGATCGAACTGCAGGAGGACTCGGACGTCTTCGCGATGCTGCAAGCCCTCAATGAGGGCCGGATCATCTCCAATGAGTTGCTCTGGAAGGACGTGAGTGCCCAGGACCGGGAGTCCAAGGGTGAGCGGTTCATCCTCGAACTGATCGACTGGAAGGAGAACGGGGATCCGCACTTCTTCAAGAACCACCACCTCATCCCGCTGCTGATCGAGGACTCGGTCCAGGACGCCGGGGAGGAGTACTGGATCTTCTACGGCTCCACCAAGTTCGTCGGAAAGAAATTGCGGGTCCGGCCCGGCGGTACCTATCGGTCCGTGGATGCCGGTGTCCACAGCATCCTGGCTTGGCAGGGAACGGGCACCGTCGGCGGCCACGACGTCGAAGGCCGGAACCCCGGGCGCGACGAGTTGCTCATCGTCCACGATCGCGCAGCGGCAGGTGTCGACATCGTCAATACCGGCTCCGACGACTTGACGATCATCAAGTTCTTCGGGCCCGACATGTATCCGGTCCCGGAGGCGTAGAAGTGGTCCCCCACCCGACCAGTTCGTGTGGTACCGACGGCTGCAGTTCTCCTCCGCGGTGCCGATGCCGGATGACCATCGTCGGAGGGGCGGATAGATGACCGGCGAATCCGCGACACCGGGCACTGCGGCCGATCGGCAGCGGGACTTGTCGCCGGCGACGGCGGACGTGCTCCCTCGATGGCGCGGATTCAATCTCGTCGAGAAATTCTCGGCCGACCGCCCGGAGCGCAACACAGCCTTCCGTGAGCCCGACTTCGATCGAATGGCGAGGTGGGGGTTCGATTTCGCCCGCCTACCGATGGATTACCGGACCTGGACTCCGTCCGACGACCTCTACGCCCTCGACGAGAGCACACTCGCCGAAATCGATCAAGCCGTGGCTTGGGGACGCGATTACGGCATTCACATCAGTCTCAACTTCCACCGCGCCCCCGGGTATTGCGTGAATCTGCCCGAGGAGCCGACGGATCTGTGGACTCATGAGCCCACCCAGGATGCCTGTGCCCATCAGTGGGGCGCCTTCGCCGCCCGGTATCACGGTATCCCGAATGCGGAATTGAGCTTCAACCTCTTCAACGAACCGAAGCAAATCGGCGAGGACGTTCACAACCCGGTGATCGAGAAGATGGTCGAGGCGATCCGCGCCGAGGATCCCGACCGGCTGATCATCGTCGACGGTCTCGATCTCGGATGGACGCCCATTTGGGGCCTGGCCGACCTCGGGATCGCCCAGAGCCTGCACGCCTACGACCCGTGGCGGATCAGCCACCATGGTGCGCCGTGGTTCCCCGGCGCCCAGGACTGGGACGAACCAACCTGGCCGATCGCGACCGAGGACGGGATTCTCGACAAGGACGGGCTCCTCCGGCAGCGGGTGATGCCGTGGAGGCGGCTCGCCGCGATGGGGGTCGGGATCCACGTCGGCGAGTTCGGGAACTACAACCAGACACCACACCATGTCACCCTGGCCTGGATGGAGGATTGGCTCGAACTCCTTCGCGCAGAGGGGTGGGGGTGGTGTCTGTGGAACCTGCGCGGGCCGTACGGTCCGCTCGACAGCCAGCGCAAGGACGTGGAGTACGAGGACCACGAGGGTCACGCCCTCGATCGGGCGATGCTCGAGCTCCTGCTGCGCTACTGATGGAAAGGATGGAGGAGATGACCACGCCGCTCGGGTGGGCGATTCTGGGCACCGGCAAGATCGCCCGGATCATGGCGCAGGCGCTGTCGGAGAGCGAGACCGGCAGGCTCGTCTCCGTCGCCAGCCGCTCGGCCGAGCGGGCGGCGGCGCTGGCAGAGGAGTTCGAAGCCCCGCATTCGGGAGGCGATTACGGCGCGGGCATCGATGCTCCGGGGGTCGACCTGGTCTACGTCGCCACCAACCACCCGGCTCATCGCGAATGGGCCGTGCGGGCGGCCGAGGCGGGGAAGCACGTTCTGTGCGAGAAGCCGCTGGCGATGGCGTATGGCGAGGGGGAGGACATCGTGGCGGCCGCGGCGAGGGCCGGCGTGTTCCTGCTCGAAGCCTATGCCTACCGGAGCCACCCCCAGACCGAGACCTTCCGAAGGGCTTTGAGCGAGGGCGCCGTCGGGGAGATCAGGGTCGTCGATGCCACCTTCGGGTACGACGCCGGACCCAACCCGACGAACTACCTGCTCAAGCCTGAACTGGGGGGTGGGTCGATCCTCGATGTCGGGTGTTACACGACCTCGATGGCCCATCTTGTCGCCGAGGCGGCCGGCGGGTCCGCTGGGATCGAACCCGAGGAGGTCGTCGGCCTGGCGCGGATGCATCACACCGTTGCCGTCGACGCATCGGCGACGGCCGAGTTGCGATTCGCCGGGGGGCCGATTGCCAGGATCGCGTCGTCCATCGAGGTGAATCTCGACAACACGGTGCGGGTCATCGGATCCGAGGGTCGCGTCACGCTCACCTCGCCGTGGCTCCCCGGACTGATTGGAGCGACGTCGGAGATCGTCATCGAAAGGTGTGGGTCGGACCCCGACGTGATCGACATCCCGGTGGAGCGCAACCCTTACACCGTCGAGGTCGATGCGATCGGCGGGCTGATCCGCTCCGGAGCCACGTCGTCCCCGAACATGACACCGCCGCAGTCGCTCGCCAATCAGCGCACCCTGGATCGCTGGCGGTCTGCCGTCGGAATGGCGGGCCCGCAAGAGGCCGGGAAGTAGGAGACGAGGAGGCACCATGCCGACGCTCGCAGACGTGGCGCAGCAGGCCGGGGTCTCGGTGTCGACGGCCGGGCGCGTACTGTCGGAACGCGGCTACGCGTCGGACACGACGCGCCGCCGCGTCCTGCAGGCGGCCGGGCAAGTGGGTTACGTGCCGAACCAGATCGCTCGCAGTCTGCGGACTCGCCGCAGCCGGCTCATCGGCCTGCTGATCGGAGACGTCGAGAACGGCTTCTACTCCGTGATCGCGAGCACGGTCGAGTCGACGGTGAAGGATTCCGGATATCACGTCGTGCTCTGTAACAGCGACGACGAGCCGAAGCAGGAACGCGAATACCTGCGGGTCCTCCAGCAGATGCGGGTCGACGGGATGATCATCACCCCGACGGCCCGCAACCGG
>JBFELU010000118.1:0-3613 GCA_041551965.1 Acidimicrobiia bacterium | reverse complement strand
CACCCCGAATCTCCCGCCGCGGCGCTGCACCACCCTGCCGAACGCCGCCGAGGTGAGCGCCGACGTCCCGAAGAACACGCCGACGAGGCCCCCGATCTGGGAGAGGCGCAGGCCCATGTCCTTCTCGAGCTGGACGGCGAGAGCGCCGGTGAGGAAGGGAGTCAGCGATCCGAGGGCGATGGAGGCCACCGCGGTGACCGCAATGGGCCAGCGCACCCGGTCCGCGTCGGCGGGAGGCTCCCCGATGCCGCCGGGGCTCCAGCCTTCGCTCAACGAGCTCCGGTCGCCTTGTCGTACAGCGAGGCGGCGTTGAGGGTCAGGATGTGGCCCATCATGTACTCCTGGCCGATGTCGACCGGGTAGCGACCCTCGAAGGGCACCCTCTCGATCGTCTCCTGGCGCGACCAGCCCTTGGCCACCGCGTCGGCCACGTAGGTGACCCAACCCAGGAGATTGGCCCGCTGCACGTCGAGGTAGCCCTTGCCCTGCACCGGTCCGTGGCCCGGGCAGATGTAGTCGAAGTCCAGTTCCCGGATGCGCTCCAGGGCGGCCAGCCAGCCGTCGACCTCCGAGGTCATCAGCCAGGTCTGGCACTCGCTGAAGATCGTGTCGCCGGTGAACACGACGCGCTCCTGTGGGACGTAGACGGTGACCTGTCCGGGGGTGTGGCCCGGGGTGTGGATCAGCTCGAAGGTGTGATCGCCGACCCGCAGCTCGACGTCGCCGGTGAACACGACCTCGGGACGGTTCATGTCCTGCTCGTAGATCTCCCGGTCCGGGAAGATGGCGGCTCCCTCCGGATCATCAGTGGGGATCGCCTCGGCGGCATACTCGAAGGGATCGAGATCCCGGCCGACCACCATGAAGTTGTCGTCGACTCCCTGGTGGGCGATCACGGGGAAATCGCCCTTGAAGTAGTAGTTCCCGAAGATGTGGTCGACGTGATGCTCCGTGTTGACCAGGTAGCGGATCGGGCCGAAGCTCTCGGCGGTCTTGCGCATCTCCACCGCCTTGGTGGGGAGCTGGGGCGTGTCGATCACCACGACGCCGTCCGACGTCACGACGAAGCTGGGATTGCACCCGCGGATCTTCGTGTAGGTGACGACGTTGTCGGTTACCTTCTCCATGGTCCATCCTCTCCCGGCACGGCCGGTGCTTGTGTTCTGTTCGCCGGTATGAAACCACGCCCGGAGCGCAGGGCAATCACTGCGTGGCCGTCAGGCCTCCGTCGATGGTGAGGATCTGGCCGGTGACGAAGGACGATGCGTTCGACGCGAAGAGCAGCACCGGGCCGATCAGGTCTCCGGGCTGACCCACGCGGCGCAGCGGGACGCGATTGATGATGCCGGCCTTGAATTCGGGATCGTCGAGCAGCATGGCGACCTGAGGTGTGTCGACGAAGGTGGGGGCGATCGCGTTCACTGTGATGCCGTGCCTGGCCCATTCGGTGGCCCACTGGCGGGTCAGCGAGTCGATGGCGCCCTTGGCGGCCACGTAGGCCGAGTAGCCGGCGTTGATCCCCAGCTGCCCGCGCACCGACGAGATGTTGATCACCCGCCCACCGCGCCCGCCGTCGATCATGGCGCGGACCGCTGCCTGCGTGGCGAGCAGGGTGGTGCGCAGGTTCAAGTCGAGGATCCAGTCCCACTCCTTCTCGGGGTATTCCTGGGCGTCGAACAGCACCTTGCCGGCGCCGCCGCCGACGGCGTTGAGGATGATGTCGAGTCGTCCGAAGCGTTCCACCGTCTCGGCGACGGCGCGATCCGCCTCCTCCTTCTTGGTGAGGTCGGCGGCGACCGACAGGGGCTGCTTCCCCAGCTTCTCGATCTGGGCGCAGGACTCCTTCATCGCCGAGCCGGAGCGGTCGCAGATGGCCACCTCGGCGCCCGCCTCGCAGAGGCCGGCCGCCAGCACGGAGCCGATCCCGCCGCCGCCCCCGGCGATGAAAGCCACCTTTCCGTCGAGGCTGAAGAGACTCGTTTGCAGCATGCGCAGTCCTTTCTCCGGTGCGGCCGGCACCCTCCTCAGCGGGCGGCGAGGTACGACCGGATCGCCTCGGCGGTCTTCCCCACCGAGATACCGTATTTCTCCAGCAGCGCGTCGTTGGGTCCGGACTCCCCGAAGGTGTCGGCCAGACCGGTGCGCTTCACCGGCACCGGGTACCGATCCGACAGTGTCTCGGCGACGGCGCCTCCCAGACCCCCGATGATGGTGTGCTCCTCGGCCGTGATCACGAAGTCCGTCCTGCGGGCGGCCTCGACGATCCCGTCCTCGTCGAGCGGCTTGATGGTGGGGACGTGCACGAGATGCACGTCGATGCCCTCGCCGGCCAGGATCTCCGCCGCCTCGAAGACTCGGGTGGTGTGAACGCCCGTCGAGAACACGGTCACGTCGCCGCCCTCCCTGACGATGGTCGACTTGCCGAGCTCGAAGCGGTATCGATCGTCGAACAGGATCGGCGTGGCGGGGCGGGTGAGCCGCAGATAGACGGGCCCGTCGTAGTCGACCATGGCACGGATCGCCTGGCGGGTCTCCACCTCGTCGGCGGGGGCGACGACGGTCATGTTGGCCATTGCCCGCATGATTGCCACGTCGTCGAATATCAAGTGGGTCTTTCCGGTCATCCCGGCGAGGAGACCGGCGTAACCGCCGGTGATCTTGACGTTGAGCCTGGGCTGGGCAATCAGGACCCGGACGGAGTCGAGGGCGCGGGCGACCGCGAAGCAGGCGAAAGTGGACACGAAGGGGATGAAGCCGACCGTGGCCATCCCGGCGGCGACCCCGAGCAGGTTCTGCTCGGCGATCCCCATCTGGAAGAACCGGTCCGGATGCGCCGCTTCGAAGATGTCGGCACGAGTGGAGCTGCCCAGGTCTCCGTCGAGGACCACGATCCTCGGGTCCGTGTTGCCGAGTTCTGCGACCGCCTCCCCGAACGCCACTCGGAGCGGCTTCCCGGCGGGCAGCGTCACGATGCACCTCCGTCGTCTTCGCCCAGCTCGCGCAGGGCGATGGCGAGTTCCTCCGGCGTCGGCACCCGGCTGTGCCACAGGTAGTTGTTCTCCATGTACGACACGCCCTTGCCCTTGACGGTGTGGGCGATGATCGCCACCGGCCCGGTCTGCTGGGCGCGTGCCGTCTCCACGGTCGAGAGGATGTCCGAGATGTTGTGGCCGTCCATCTCGTAGGTCTGCCAGCCGAAGGCCGACCACCGATCGACGAGCTGGCTCCCCGTGTAGGGGGGCAGCCGGTTCTCGACGGAGTCCCCGTGCCAGCCGAACTGCTGCAGCTTGTTGTGATCGACGATGACGATGATGTTGTCGAGGCCGTAGCGTTCGGCGACGTGGGCACCTTCCCAGACGATTCCCTCGTTGCACTCGCCGTCGCCCGCCATGACGTAGGTGCGGAAGTCCTTCCCGGCCGCCTTGGCCCCGAGCGCGATGCCGAGGCCGCCCGAGAAGCCGAGCCCGAGCGAGCCCGACGACATGTCGATCCCCGGCGTCGCCGACATGTCCGGATGTCCCTGCATTCTCGAATCGATGGCGTCGAAGGTGTCGAGCTCTTCGACGGGGAAGTACCCCCGCATCGCCAGCACGGCGTAGAGCGCAATCGAGCT
>JBFELU010000117.1:0-3755 GCA_041551965.1 Acidimicrobiia bacterium | reverse complement strand
GCGGCAACCTGCCCAGCACCCCTTACGCCGCCAACCCGGAGGGGCGGGGACCGGCCTGGAACAACTCGCTGTTCGAGGACAATGCCGAGTTCGGGCTGGGGATGCGTCTCGCTATCGACCAGCGCAAATCGGCCGCAGAAGAGGCCTTGCGAGGCCTCACCGACATGCTCGGCGACGAATTGGTGACTGCGGTCCTCGAAGCCGACCAGAGCACCGAGCAGGGCATCGCCGATCAGCGGGCCCGGATCGCCGCGGTGCGGGAGCGTCTCGAGGCCGACGGGTCGGCCCGAGCGTCTTGGGCGTTGTCGCTCCTCGACGGTTTGATCCGTAAGAGCGTGTGGATCATGGGCGGCGACGGGTGGGCCTACGACATCGGGTTCGGAGGTCTCGACCACGTTCTGGCCAGCGGCCGCGACGTGAACCTGCTGGTGATGGACACCGAGGTCTACTCGAACACCGGCGGCCAGGCCTCCAAGGCCACCCCGCGGGCCGCCGTCGCCAAGTTCGCCAGCGGCGGCAAGCAGACCGCGAAGAAGGACCTCGGCATGATCGCCATGGCGTACGGCAACGTCTACGTGGCCCAGATCGCCATGGGAGCCAACATGACTCAGACGGTCAAGGCCTTCGCCGAGGCCGAGTCCTACCCCGGCCCGTCCCTCATCATCGCCTACAGCCCGTGCATCGCCCACGGCATCGACATGGCGGAGCAGATGGAACACCAGAAGTCGGCGGCGGCCAGCGGCTACTGGGAGCTCTACCGGTTCGATCCCAGGCTCGCCTCGTTGGAGGAGCGCCCCCTGGTGCTCGACGGGCGGTCGCCGTCGATTTCCTTCCGGGACTTTGCCCTGAAGGAAGCCCGCTTTGCGATGTTGGCCCGGGCCAACCCGGAACAGGCCGAGGAGCTGTTTGCAGCGGCTCAAGAGGACATCGACGAACGGAGGCGCTTCTACGAGCAGCTGGCGGGTGTCGAACGGGGCCTGCCGGGAGAGGAGGTCTCGTCATGAGCGTGCGACTCGAAACCACCTACCTGGGGCTCGAACTGGCCACGCCTTTGGTGGCATCGGCCTCGCCTTTGGGGCGGACGATCGAGGGCCTCCAGCGGATGGAAGATGCCGGGGCGGCGGCCATCGTGCTCCCTTCACTCTTCGAAGAGCAGATCGAACACGACACCTACCAGGTACACGAGGTGCTCGAGTTCGGGGCGGAGTCCTATGCGGAGGCCTCGGGTGGCTATCTCCCCGAATTCGATGCCTACAACACGGGCCCGGACCGGTATCTCGATCTGGTGCGCCGGTCGGCTGAGGAGATCGAGATCCCGGTGATCGCCAGCCTCAACGGTGCCAGCGCCGGCGGCTGGACCGACTACGCCCGCCGCATCCAAGACGCCGGAGCTCCGGCCCTCGAGCTCAACGTCTACTTCGTGGCCGCCGACGTCGAGGAGACGGGAGCCGAGGTCGAAGCGCGGTACCTGGCGCTGGTGGAGCAGGTCCGGGCGGCGGTGACGATTCCGTTGGCCGTCAAGGTCGGTCCCTACTTCTCGTCGATGGCGAACATGGCCAGCCGCCTCGCCGACGCCGGCGCCGACGGACTGGTTCTGTTCAATCGCTTCTATCAGCCCGACATCCACCTGGAGACGCTCGAGGTGGTGCCGAACGTCAACCTGAGCACCTCGAGCGAGTTGCGGCTCCCCTTGCGATGGATCGCCATCCTGCGGGGCCGGGTCGAGACGTCGCTGGGGGCCACCACCGGCGTTCACCGGGCAGAGGACGTCTTGAAGCTGCTGTTGGCGGGAGCCGACGTGACGATGATGGCGTCGGCCTTGCTTCGGCACGGTCCCGAACTGATCCGGCTCCTCACCCAGTCGGTCACCGACTGGTTGGAGGAGCACGAGTACGAGTCGGTCGAGCAGATGAAGGGATCCATGAGCCAGGCGTCGGTCCCGGATCCCGCTGCATTCGAGCGCGCCAACTACATGGAGAGCCTGGTCACGTACTCGTCACCGATCGTCTGAGTGCCAAAGGAGGTCTCGATGCTGCCGGTTCGTCTCGACGACGCCCTCGATCCCGTCTGTCCCCACTGCAATCACACGCTGGCCGAGGTCCTGGCGCGCCGGCTGCGGCACGATCTCGGCAAGGCGTACGTCCACTACTGCCCGAGTTGTCGCAAGGTCCTCGGGATCTCGCACCGCAAGGGCTTCTGGATGGGCTAGCGGCAAAGCGGCTATTCGAGCGAGAGGGCGAAGATGGTCAGGGGGTGCAGCTCGCACCCGGCCCGGCGCAGGTGCTGCTGCAGCCAGTCGACCCGGGGGGCCATGACCCGCATCCGCTCGGCACCCGATCCGGCGGCGATGTCGATGATAGCGCGAACCATGGCCCGGGCATCGGATGGTGCGGTCTCCAGCCACCCGACCCGAAAGGTGTCCTCGTCGACATCAGCGACGGCCCATCCGGGGCGGCCGGACCACAGGGCCCGTCGTTCGGCGGCCGCAAAGAGGTCGTCGACGTGGAGCCGGCGCCACACCCATCCCCGGTGGGGGAACAACCCTCGGGCGGTTCGCACCAATTCGCCGCCCCACCACGAGAGGTAGGCGGCGTCGGTCTCGGCGGGCGGTGCCGGGCGGAGCCGTTCCGGGGGCGGAACCCGGCGGCCGCCGTTCCCCTCCGGGACGGGTGACGCGTCGCCCACCGCCCGCTCCGCCATGAGCCACTCGCCGGCCGGACGGAACCCCATGGCGGTCACTTGCCCCCGGGCGGCATCGTTCCAGTCTTCGACGGCGAGGCGCGCCACCAGGGCTCCCTCCGCCCGGGCCCACGACCACAGATCCATGCTGAGGGCGGTGACGATTCCCCGGCGGCGGTGATCGGGATGGACCCGGGCGCCCTGAGCCCAGGCCTCGACGTCGGAAACCATGGAGATCCTCGCCATGGCGATCACCCGCCCGTCGATCTCCGCGACGGTCGTTCGGGACCGAGGCTCACTCAGCCACCCTTCGAAGACATCCGCCACGTAGTCGCCCCAGGTGAACGTGTCGGTGGTGAACGACGCGATGTCGTCACGATCTTGGGGACGTCCGGGGCGGATCACGGGGTCCATGCCGCCGAGGATAGAAAGCGGCGCGTCAGAACTCGGCCAGGTCGACCGCCCGTTCGACGATTCCCTCCACGTTGGGCATGACCTGGGCCTCCAACGACGGCGCGAACGGGAAGGACGGCACATCGGGTGCTCCGTAGCGTCGCACGGGGGCGTCGAGCCACTCGAAGGCCCGGTCCACGATCTGCGCCGAGATCTCGGCCCCAAAGCCGCCGAATTCGTTGTCCTCGTGGACGATGAGGATCTTCCCGGTGCGCATCACGGCGGCTTCAACCGAGACCCAATCCAGAGGGCGGAGGGTTCGGAGGTCGAGCACCTCGGCCGAGATCTGCTGGGTGGCGAGGATCTCGGCGGCCTGCTCGGCGTAGTGAGCCATCGTTCCGTAGGCGATGATCGACAGGTCGTCACCGCTGCGACGCAATGCCGCCTTGCCGATCGGGATTCGATACGGCCCGGCCGGATAGGGACCCTTGCGGAGCCGGTAGAGCTTCTTCGGCTCGAGCATGAGCACCGGGTCGGGGTCCTCGACGGCCGACCAGATCAAGCCCTTGGCATCGGCAGGTGTGGAGGGGATGACCACCTTGAGGCCGGGCACGTGGGTGTAGAACGCTTCTATCGACTGGCTGTGATACAGCGCACCGTGGATACCGCCGCCGTAGGGGATG
>JBFELU010000116.1:0-3775 GCA_041551965.1 Acidimicrobiia bacterium | reverse complement strand
GCCACGGAGGGCCAGGATTGGATGAGTTGCTCGGGCAGCCGATCCCAGGTGACACCATCGGCCGAGATACAGACCCGGGGATGACCCCATGGAGTCCCTTCAGCGGCGAGCGACGCGGAATCGAACGCGTCGAAGGGTCCTTCCGTACCACAGGATCCGGTCACGAATCACGCGATCGTCAGCTCTCGCCGTCGGTGAGTGTCCCCGGTGGCAGTTCCTCGGTGAGCATGCCGTCCTGGAGATCGGCGAAGATGTCTGCCACCTCTTCGTCGAGGAGGACCACGAACTGGCCGCTCCGCGACGTCGGGAACCCGGAGAGCACGATGTTGGGAATCGTCTCGGAATCCAGCTCGAAGGCTCCGGCGGCGACGGTGAGTAGGGCCTCGGCGTCGAGATCGGTCCAGGCGAACTCCAGCAGCATGGCCAGCAGTGCCGGGAGGTCCAGCAGACCGAACTCCTCTTGGACCTTCCCGAGGGCCCCGTTGATGGCCAGGCCTTGATCGAGGGAGCGACGGAAGTCGCCGTCGGGGATGTTGCGGTTGCGGGAGAAGGCCAGGGCGTCGGCGCCCCAGAGGATCTGGAAGCCGGCACTGAGGTACGCCTTGGCCTTGGGGTCGGCCATGGCGAAGGGCACGTCCACCGGTATACCCGCGAAGGCGTTGACGAGCTGTTCGAATCCCAGGAACCCGGTGATCAGGTAGCCGTCGATGTCGAGGCCCGAGACCTCCTCGGCGATCTGCACCATGCCGGCGGCGCCGAACCAGACATTGGCGTGCGTGAACTTGAGGAAGTGCCCTTCGGGTGAATCGGCGTACCCCTCGGGTGTCTCCACGTAGCTGTCCCGGGGGAAGCCGACGATGGCGCCGGCCTGCTCGGGGATCGCCGAGCTGAGGATGTGGATGCTGTCGGCCCGGGCCTCCCGCTGCGAAGTGCCGGGCCGGGCGTCGGTGCCGAGGACGAGGACGTGGCGCACCGGTTCCCCGTACCAGGGTCCGAGCCCGAGGCGAGCCGGCTTGGCACCCACGATGCGCCACCCGGCGTCGTCGCCAACGAGCAGGACGACGTCCTCGCCGAATGCGGCGACGCCGATGTCGTCCCGCTCGGGCATTTCCGCAGCCGACCACTCACCCTGCAGCGACAGGTCGCCCGTCTCTCGGGCGTCTGCGAGGTGTGCCAGCAGCCCGTCCGGGACGTCGGGTTCGGGTCGGCGCCGGTCGGCCAGCCAGCCGTAGAAGGCCTCGAGGGCCTCGACGGCCTCCTCGGGTGCGTCTTCGAGGGCGACCGTCACTTCGGACGGGGGCTTGGTGGTCGTGGTGGCGGGTGGCTCGGTGGTGGTCGTGGTGGTGGCGGGCGGCTCGGTGGTCGGGGAGTTCGATGTCGTCGGCGGTGCGGTCGTGGGGATCCCGGCGTCGCCGTCGGTACAGGCAGCGGCGACCAGGGTGAGCGCGACCACGAGGGAGGTGAGGATGCGGCGGCTCGCCATGACGTTACGAGGATACGGGCGGTCGGCGCCGCCGTGATGGTGCGAGTGGTGGTTGGACGGGCTTCGAAGAACGTGCAAGCTGCGCCACCACCTTCGAGCAGGCGGAGGCGCCGGGGGCGACCTCTCTGTGGCGCTCCTGATCCGTCGGGGGGTTCCGGTCATCCCCTGCCGGCCGGATCGGCGAGCACGGTGGGGTGGTCGGCGATTGCGGCCGGTGTGATGCCGCCGAGAGCGAGGAGGGATTCCGCCTCTCCGACCCCCGGAGGGGACTCTCGGTTGGTACGTTTCAATCTGAGACGACTCCGGGCTCGTGACTGATCAGAGAAGGATCGGCGGGATTGGGGTCTGCAATCGACCGGGCCCGGGGGGAGCCACCGGATGAACGAGCGAACTCACAGGGAGAGGATGCTGGCGGGCGAGGCCTACAACTGTCTCGACCCCGCCCTGGAGACGGAACGCCGGGCGGCCAAGGAGCTCCTCCACCTCTTCAACCGCGCCGACGACGCTTCCGAACAGCTATCCCTCCTCAGGGAGCTGCTGGGCCGGGTGGGCCGGGATTCAGTCGTCTGGCCGCCCTTCTACTGCGTGTACGGCAAGAACACCCACCTGGGCGATCACGTCTTCCTGAGCTACCAGTGCACCATCCTGGACTGCAACGAGGTGCGTTTCGGGAACCACGTCATGGTCGGCCCGAATGTCCAGATCTACACCTCGGCCCATGCCCTGGAGGCCGAGGCCCGCAACCGGGGATGGGAGGTGGCGAAGCCGGTCACGATCGAGGATGACGTGTGGCTGGGTGGTGGCGCCATCATCGTGCCGGGAGTGAAGGTGGGTCGTGGCGCCGTGGTCGCCGCCGGCGCGGTCGTCACCCGGGACGTTCCGGAGAGCACCGTCGTGGCGGGAAACCCGGCCGGCGTGATCAGAGAGATCGAGCAGTAGCGAGCGGGTGGCGCGGCCCGGAGCCGACGCAACGATCAGACAACGGATTGACCCCGGTTCCCGAGTCCTGAGCCGAGCGGATGCACAACCAGCGCGCCGGTGCCGGGTCGGGAACACCGCCCGAGGGTTCTCCGTAGGATCATCGGCAAGCCTGTGAAGGAGGTCTTCGTGACCGACACCATGAGCTCGGAGAACCAAGCCGCCGAGTGGCCTGCGGGCTTCGTGGCCCCGTTGTGGCACGCCCAGACGTACCGGAATCTGGCCTACATCCTGGTGGCGTTCGTGTTGGGGGTCTTCTACTTCTCCTTCTTGACGACGATCGTCTCGGCCGGGTTGGGGACCGTCGTCGTTTGGGTTGGGGTTGGGGTGTTGGCCGTCGGATTGCACGTCTGGCGTGCGTTCGCGGCATTCGAACGGCGCCTGACCAAGGCGATGCTCGGTGTCACGATCGCCGATCCACCGAGGTCGCAAGAGCAGGGTTTCTGGCGGCGTACGCGCGATGAGGCTCGAGATCCGAACAGCTATCGCGAGCTCGTGTATCTGTGGTTGATCCGATTCCCGCTGGACACCTTCAGTTTCAGCGTCGCGGTGAGTTTCGTGGGGGCGTCGCTGTTCATGATCGGGGCGCCGATCGCCGTGCAGTTCGTTGAGATCAATCTGTTCTCCGACGACCCGTGGTGGTTGGTCGATACGACTTCGGAAGCGCTCCTGCTGGTACCCATCGGGCTGGTGTGCCTGTGGCTGTCGGCGCACATCGTCAACGGGCTCGCCCGACTCAGCGGTGCCGTGGCCCGTGCCATGCTCCGCTAGTCGCCCGCAGCGGGTGCCAACCGCGGGTTTGCCACCGGTGAGCATCGGTGCCGAGCTGATCGGCGTTTGGGTCGTCCGGCCCTTCACCGGGGCTCGTCGGCCTGATTCCATGTGGGGAGTTCGATCGGGGAGACGCCGGTGACGGGTTCGCTGACGGTGCCGGAGATGATCCTTCCTCAGCACAGCCTGACCCGCTACGTCCGGGTGGGGCTGTCGGTGACCGATGGGACCATGGTCTGGAGGCTGCGCCGGCTCGTGCTCGGCGTGGTGCCGTTCGGGTCTCGGGAGGTGCGGGTGCCGGTTGCCCGAGTGGCGTCGATGCAGCTCCAGGATCGAACGATGCGTCCGTGGCAGTGGGTGTTCACCGTGGGGCTCATCGCCGCCGCCGCTCTGTTCACACCATGGTGGGTGATGACCCCGCTCATCCTCCTCGGGGTGTGGGCCGGCCTCGTCTCCATCGGCCCGTCGCTCCGGGTCACGACGATCGATGACGCCGTGCATCGAGCCGCGGTGTGCTTCGGCCACCGCATCGACGCCGAGCTC
>JBFELU010000115.1:0-3859 GCA_041551965.1 Acidimicrobiia bacterium | reverse complement strand
GTGGATCGCCTTGGGGACCGGTGTTGTGGTGATCTGGGCCACCGCGACGCTGGTGAGCATCCTCGTCCCCGAAGTGGAGACGGGTGGCGATCCCACCCGTATCCCGCTGGCGGCGATCACCAGTCCGATTGTCGCCATGGTGCTGACCCGGTACCTCGCGGAGTTCCTCTTCGAGGGCCTCGAGGAGAAGCCTGTGGAGGTCGACGGGGAGATCGAGTAGCGGCCCCGGTCGGCCGGCGGCGTTTCTCCCCGTTTGCGGCCAACGCGCGGCCGCTCGTCATGAGGACGGGCGCGGCGCTCGGCCCGTGTTCTCGGGCAGTGCCGAGCTCGACCCTCACCAACCGAAGAGCGGTTGACACGGGTCGATTGGCGGAGGCCATCGCCACGGATCCGCAACCGGAATGGGTGCCCCTTGCGATCCTCAGCGGGCGGGTTGATCCTCGAGGGGGAGGAAGCCTCCACCGAGGACCTCGCGGACCGGGGTGACGATCACAAAGGCCGCCGGATCTTCCCGAATGACCAGTGCCTTGATCTGCGCCACCTCGGTGACCGTGATGGCGCACATGAGGACGCAGCGTCCCTCCTGCGAGTACATGCCGCGGCCCTCCATGGCGGTCACGCCGCGCGACATCTCCTCGATGATGGCGCCGGACACCGGTTCGGCTCGGTTGGTGACGATGAACGCCATCAACTGTTGACGTCGCCGGTGAGGGCGGAACCAGGCGCCGAGGAGGCCAGTCGGACCGGCGCCCTCCAGCTGCCTGAGGTCCCGCGTTTCGGCGTAACGGGGCAGGACCTCACCGGTTGCCGCTCGCAGGCGCATGGTCAGGAGGCCGACCACCGTCAGTGCGATGTAGAAGACCACCCCGACGGCGATCATCAGTTCCCCGGGGATCGACCCGAGGGCGGCTCGATCGACGAACTCGCTCCAGGATTCGGCCACCGTGGGTTGCAGCCACACCCGCGCCATCCAGGCGAGCGCCAGGATCAGGAAGATCCACATGTAGTTGCGCCGCAGGCGTCGCCCGAGGGCTTCCCAGATGGAGACCGAGAAGCGTGGTTGCAGCAGCGCTTCGGCGAGGGTCTCCGACCAATCGGGGTCGGGGTGGTAGGGCGGGACCAGCATGGCGGCGAAGAAGTCGGTTTCCATGAGGCGCACCCGGTAGCTCCACAGCTCGTAGTAGCGGTAGCGGCGGGCCTCGATGTAGAGGAACAACGCCATCAGCACCGTGCTGAGCGCGATGGCACCGTGGTGGGCCCCCGCCTCGCTGAAGCTCACCGTGATGACGGCGACGGTGATGACGACAGCCCAGTTCGTGGTGGTGTCGAGTCGTTGCCTCCAGAAGTTGGCACGGGAGATCTCGGCGCGGAAGAGGTGCACCATCGCGGTGGTGAACTCGGCCGGACCGAGCCGAACTCCCCGAAAACTCCAGACCGGTTGTTCGGATCCGGGACCGCGGTTGCCTTGCTCCGGTTCGGTGTGGGGCTGTGTGCCGTCTCCCGGCATGGTCCTCTCGCCTCTCGTCCCTGCACTCTCCCACAATCGCCGGGATCCGTGGCAACCGGGCACCGCCCGATTGGTGCACGCCGGTCCGCCGTCGTGCGCCACAATGTGCTCAGGAACCGTCGAGGGAGCGGTGATGCAAAGGTGGTCGTTCTGGCAGGGTTTCCCCCCGCCGCAATACGTGTACTCGAACATGGAGTTCAGGGGGGTGGTGCTGGAGCCGCCCAACACCGAGCCCGGCTCGTGGACCGGGGGCGGCAAGGCGATCCTCGACCACGAGAACCGCGTCTTCTACCTCTCCGCCCGGCCCCGCAAGATGGAGGGCGACGTGCGGGGCTATGCGGTGGAGATCCACCGTTCCGACGACGGCATCGCCTTCGACCTGCTCCACGCGCTGCCCATCGAGGAGGTGATCTCACTCAGCGGGGTGAACACCACCAGCATCGAGGGCAACCAGTTGCTCAGGGACCCGCTCACCGGCAAGTGGCATCTCTACATGTCGCTCGACACCGGGGCCGAGTTCATCTGGGGTGGGGTGTTCTGGGAGACGCTGCTGCTGACCGCCGACGACCTCGAAGGTCCCTGGGAGTCGCAAGGCCTGGTGACCCGCCACGACCGGCCCTACGACGCCTGCCAGAGCCGGGACTGGTCGATCGACATCGTCGACGGCGAGTGGCTCGGCTTCGGCAAGGCCTACGACTACGGCGGCAACCAGCGGACCCAGATGATCACCAGCAGCGACGGGATCGCCTGGACCAAGCACGGGCCGATGTCGATCGACGGCGAGGAACAGTGGATGTTGTACGCCTCCGGCACGACCTTTGCCGGGGCCTCGGGGCTCATCTTCCTGGGGGTGGCCCGCTCGGCGCCCCGCCTCCCCGAACCGGTGCCCAACGTCATGGATGACGACTGGAAGCGGGACAACGACCTGTGGCACTACGACTTCGTGGGGTTCCGGGTCGACCGGCGCCGGGCCGACTTCGAGACGATCTTCCGTGCCCCCTGGGTGGCCCGCTCGGAGTTCGAGTTGGAGGCCCATCCCCTGCACAACTACTGCAGCGTGGTCCACGACCCGTTTGAGAACCGCCTCCTCCTGTACGTCGAGGCCATCGGGCCCGATTCGGTCCGGCCGTCACTCAACGAGTCGGTGGAGCGGGTGCTGGTGTATGAATGCCGGTTGTGACGGGAACCCAACCGGGCATGATGGGCGTCACAGCGATGACGGAGAGAGGGGTGTCATGCGACGGCTCATCGTGACGCTGGCCCTGGTGCTCTTGCTCGTCGGGTGCGGCGCCGACGACGAGATCGGCGGCGAGATCCCGACCTCGGCCGGGGCCGACGACACCGCCCCTCCCACCGAGTCGGTGCCGGTGCGGGAGGCCGCGGTCCAGGACGACGGGCCCACCCGGGTGACCGGGCAGTTGCTGGTGGAGGGCGACCGGGTGCTGCTGTGCGCCGGTCTCACCCGTTCCATCCCCCCCTTGTGCGCCGGCAGCCGGATCACCATCGAGGACCTCGATCTCGACACGGTGGAACTCACCGAGGCGGCCGGGGTGAGGTGGACCGCCGGCCCGGTGACCCTGCAGGGCGAGAAGCTCGGCGAGACGTTGTTCGGGGCGTCGCCGGCCGGTTGAGGGAAGGCCACAGTCTGCCGATGCGTTGTACGATGAGCATGCGCGTACCAGCGCGCCCCATATGGGGGTGACATGGTTTCGACTCTGAGGGTCGAAGCGCCGGAAGCGAGCCGAGGTCCCCGGAGTCCTCGTTAAAGAGCCGGGACAACCATACGTGCCGACGACAATCTGGCACTGGCGGCCTAACTAGACCGCCCGTCCGCTCGGGGGGCGCCCTCCCCGCCGTACCGGACGACGCAATGAGGGATGCCCCCGCCGGGGTTCCGGGACCGGCGGGTCAAGCCCAATTCCGGATAGGGCACCGGGGTGCTCGCCGATAGAGTCCCGGAGGCCCGAATACTCGCTATCGGCTGCGCTCGGAGATGCCGGCGTGGAAGCCTCAGAGGACCGGGGTTCGACTCCCCGCACCTCCACCAAGGCGTGTTCGCACTTCGGACACGCCTGTGTTCGCAAATCAGCCAGAAACGGCCCCCGCGGTGGCCGTTTCTGGCTTCGGGCTGATGGTGGGCACCTTGGCCTCCGTTTCGAGGCCGGAAAGAAGAAACAACCCCCTGACGGCGCTCTTGTGGGCGCGGTGAACCGTCCCGGATGTTCCGGGGCGGCCGCACGGGGCCGGTTGGTCAGCCGGGGCGGTCGGGTCCGTCGCCATCGAGGGATAGGTCGAGGTCGTCCCAACGGGGGACCCGACCGGATCTGGGCTTCCGGACTCGGGTTGGTGGAC
>JBFELU010000114.1:0-3917 GCA_041551965.1 Acidimicrobiia bacterium | reverse complement strand
TGTTATTAACCGAGTGGGTACACTTGTCTGAATCCGTGCCATCTGAAATACTTCCCGTTTTGCAGCGATATCACACATTGGTTGACGCACAATGCAATATTGTAGAATCCGATTCCACATTCGTGATGTTGATCTCGTCGAGGGGAGCGAACCGGTTGTTGTCGAGGTTGAGATTCTGACTAGACCAATCCGTCGACTGCGCTCCGGCGGTCCCGACGCCGGCCGACCCCCCTAGAGTAGGTCGCGGAAGCGGCGGCGGAAAGCCCGGAGGCGTTGGCGGGCCACCTTGGGGCTGACCCACTCGAAGCGTTTGATCTCGGCCCGGGGCTTCGGCTTTCCCTTGATGATCTTGGCCCGGTAGACGACGCAGCGGTCACAGCGGCCGGTGTGACGACGCACGTGATCGGCGGGCAGGCGCTTGCGCAGCTCGACCTTGATGCCGAGTTCCTCTTTGATTTCCCGCTGCGCTGCGCCGCGCAGCTTCTCACCCGGCTTCACCTTGCCGCCCGGGAGGACCCAGCGCCCCCGCCGGTTGCGCACGATCAGGATCATTCCTTTTTCGCGAATCAAGGCGTAGGCGCGCTTTCGGGGCCGTCGCTTCATGGGGCGCCAGCCTACGAGGTCTCGGTTTCGCCGAGGGGACCACAGTCGATCTGCGCCGCGAAGTGGCGGCCCTCTAGGCTGGCCACCGTGGCCAGCGTCTGTCCCAAGTGCAACGGTGTGGTCGACGTCGACGACGCCTATTGCCGCCACTGCGGGCGCTCGTTGCGCCCCACCTGGTCCCGGATCGCTCGTCAGAGCGATGAGCCGACTCCGCATCGCATCATCCGGCGATCCCGGAAACGCAGTGAACGCTTCCGATTCGTCGACGCCGACGGCTCGGAACGGGTCTACGACCGTCTCGAGGACGTCCCCGAGGATCTGCGGCGACGGATCGGCGGCCTCCATTCCGAGGCGGAGCGCCTCCTCGCCGGAGGGCTCGACGACGTGGTCTTCGATGAGGACATCGACGACCTCGGCGAGTTCAGCTACGAGGTCACGGTCGAGGACGCCGGATCCGGCGCATTGGAGCTCCTGGAGAACATCCGGGATTGCTTCGGGGATCTCGTCGACGACTCTCTCGCCGATGACGGCTGATCGGAGGGCCTGAGGTGGCCGACGCGCACGCCGACGTGGTGGTGATCGGCGCCGGACTCGGTGGCCTCGGAGCCGCCTGCTACCTGGCTCGCGAAGGCCACAAGGTCGTCGTGCTGGAACACCACTCGGTCCCCGGCGGCTACGCCCACGATTTCACCCGCAAGGGATTCACCTTCGAGGTGGCTCTCCACGCCATGGACGGGGTGGCGCCCGGCGGGTGGGCCTATCCGGTGCTCAGGGATCTCGAGGTGCTGGATCGAGTCACCTTCCGTCGCCTCGATCCCTTCTACACGGCCCGTTACCCGGAACACGAGATCACGGCCCACGCCGACCCGATGGCCTACGAAGCGGAGCTGGTGCGGCTGTTCCCCGATCAGGCAGCGGGCTTCCGGGCGCTGATCGACACCATGGTTGGCGCCTTCAGCGACACCCGCCGGTTCCAGGCGGACGGCGAGGCCGGCATGCGGCCGGCCTTCGCCGAGGTGCCGATCCGCTACCCGCGAATGGTGGAGGCCATGTCGACTTCGTGGGAGCATTACTTGGGGAGGTTCATCGACGACCCCAAGGCCCGGGCCGTCTTCAGCACCCTGTGGGGCTACTACGGGATGCCTCCCAGCCGGCTCAACGCCGCCGTGTTCGTCCTTCCCTGGGTGTCGTATCACTTCTTCGGCGCCTACTACCCGTTGGGCCGGTCCATGGCGATGAGCCGGGCCCTCGAGGAATACCTGGTCGATCACGGCGGGGAGGTTCGCTATCGCCAGACCGTCGAGGACATCGAGATCGAGGACGGTCGAGCGGTGGCGGTGAGCACCACCAAAGGGCTGCGGGTCACCGCCGACGCCGTCGTCAGCAACGCGAACCCCCGCGACACGGTCACCTTCGTCGGGCTCGACAACCTCGACGACGACTACCTCAAGCAGGTCACCGACCCGATCCCGTCGCTCAGCAACCTGGTGGCCTATCTCGGGGTGGAAGGTGATCTCCGCGAAGCCGGCTGGCCCCATCACGAGCATTTCGTCTTCGAGACCTACGACCTGGAAGACGAGTACCGCAACGCCATCGAGGGCCGGTTCTCCGAAGCGGGCATGGTGCTCAGCAACTACAGCGCGGTCGATCCGGAGGCCGCTCCTGCCGGCTCCACCGCATTGGTGGCGATGACACTGGCCCACTGGGACCACGACGACGTCTGGGGGACCGGGGGCGACCTCGCCGGCTACCAACGCAACCCCGCCTACCGGGCGGCCAAGGAGGCGGCGGGGAGGGCCCTGGTCGAGCGCGTGGAACGGCTGGTGCCCGGGGTGACCGGATCCGTCCGGGTGAGCGAGATCGCCACACCGCTCACCAATTGGCGCTACAGCCGCAACACCCACGGCGCCATCTACGGCTCCGAGCAGTCGGTCGACAACATGTACCTCGGCCGGCTCCCGGCGGCGACGCCGATCGAGAATCTGTTCCTCTGCGGGGCATGGGTGACCGGGGGCGGGATGTCGACCGCGTTGCTCTCGGGCCGGGCCACTGCTCGGCGGGCCGCCCGCTCCCTGGCCGGTTGAGCCGTCGCTCAGGCGGCGTCGCTGAGGGCGATCACCATGAAGTAGGCCCCGAAGGGGTCGGTGCAAACCGCCACCGGGCCCACCGGGGTGTCGAAGGGTTCCCGGACCACGGTCCCGCCGGCTTCCCCGACCGCCGCCACGGCCTCGTTGCAGTCCTCAACCGTGAAGTAGACCGCCCAATGTGGGGGGACCTCGCTGGGGAGGACGGAGGTGGCGTCGTAGGCACCGGCGTTCACCCGATCACCGACCGAGAAGCTGGTGTAGAGGTTGCCGTTCCCCATGTCGGAGGTCTCGGATGTCCATCCGAACAGGTCGCCGTAGAACTGCGTGGCGCCCTCGAGATCGCGGGTCGCCAGCTCGTTCCAGCACAGGAAGCCCGGGGTGTTGAACTCTTCGGCGCCGGTGTGGTCCCCGGCCTGCCACAGCGCGAAGGTGGCGCCGGCGGGATCGGCGATGATGGCCATCTTCCCCGAGCTGAAGATCTGCATCGGCTGCATGATCACCGCGCCGCCCAGCTCCTCGGCCTTGGTGGCGGTCGCCGCGACGTCGTCGACGTTGACGTAGGAGTTCCACGCCGGGGGGATGCCCTGGGCCAGCTGCTCCTCGGACAGCGGTCCCATGCCGGCCGCCGTCCTGCCGTCCCTGGAGAACATCCAGTAGGGCATGCTCTCGTCGGGTGATGCCTGCTCCGCCTCCCAGCCGAACACGGCCTGGTAGAACGCGGCCGCCGCCTCGGGGTTGGGGCTGGCTACGTCGACCCAGGTGAAGAGGCCGTGGGGATGCTCCATGGGTCACTCCTCGCTTGGGGCCCGCCGACCGCGGGCCGCTGCGGCCGACCGTAGCGGCGCCGTTCGGTTTCTGCGCTCGCTACCAGAGCCGGAAGCCGGGCGACCCGAAGGTCCAGTCCGTGAAGATGAGCACCGGCACGTAGGCCAGCAACACCAGCACCACCGCCGCCACCATCCACAGACCGAGGCGGTCGAGGATCCGGGGGGACTCCGACGAGCCGTGGATCGTCTCCGCCACGGGCATGGCCACCTGATCGGCCGGCACGGTGACCTTGGAGAGCAGTGTCCCGATGATCACCACGAAGAAGAGTACGCCGGACACGAACATGATCGTGCCTCCGATGCCGGTCAGGAAGTTCATGCCCTCCCAGCTCTCCTCGATGTAGTCGGCGCCCTGCACCCACAGGCGGCGGGGCTGCCCCTCGATCCCCGAGGCCATCTG
>JBFELU010000113.1:0-4277 GCA_041551965.1 Acidimicrobiia bacterium | reverse complement strand
CCCTTCCCGCCGGCCAGCAGCGCCGCCTCGGGCAGGGACCGCAGCCGTACCATGGCCCAGATCCCGAAGGCCGGACCGGCCGCCAGCAGTGGGAACACCCAGCGCCACCCCCAGGCGTCGGCCAGGGCCGGAACCCCCTGGATGGTCACCAGGGTGAGCAGGAACCCCAGGGCGGTCTGCAGGGTCAGGGCAGTGCCCCGCACCTCGCCCCGGGCCGTCTCGGTGACCATGGTGGAGAACTGGGCCGAGTCGGCCACCACCGCAAACCCCCACAGACCGAAGACCGGCACCACGACCCAAGGCGACAGCCCGAACAGCAACGGTGTGAGCAGCGCGCAGCTGCCGGAGATGGCGAGGGAAGCCCCGGCGGCCAGGGTCCGGCCGCTGCGGTCGGCCCACCGGCCGAAGATCCAGGATCCGGCGCCGCCGACGGCGATGATCCCGAAGGTGGCCGTGGAGACGAACCCGTCGTCGTACCCTCCGGCCTCGGCGGAAGCGGCGAGAAACGCTGCCGTCCAGGTCCACATGGCATACAGCTCCCACATGTGGCCCAGGTAGCCATAGGTGGACAGGCGCACCCCCCGGTTGCGGGCGATCCGCCCGGCGTGGCGCCACGAGAACGGTTGGGAGGGGACCTCGTGGGGACCGTCGCGCACCACCACCGCCATGATGAGCCCGCCGAGCGCAGCCAGCAGCGACGCCCCCAGCACCACGCCCTGCCACCGGAACCCGATCCCGCGTATCAGGTGGGGCCCGGCCGAGCCCACCGTGAGGGCACCCACCAGGACCCCGAGGGCGGTGCCGCGGCCACTGCGGAACCACCCGCTCAGCACCTTCATCGCCGCCGGGTACACCCCGGCGATGGCGGCCCCGGTGACGAAGCGCAGCGCCAGCGCCCCCCAATAGCCGCCGGCATCGAGGGCCACGAGGGCAGTGTTGGCCGCCACCGCGACCCCGGTGGCGATGACGAAGATTCGTCGGGCACCGACGGCGTCGGGGATACCCGAGGCGGCCAGAGCGAGGGCTCCCACGACGAAGCCGATCTGGACCGCCTGTGTGAGCCCGGCGCTGCGGGCGCGGGACAGGTCCCACAGTCCCTCCAACTGGGGAGCGACCGCCGAAGCGGAGAACCACAGGGTCAGCACCAACAGGGCGGCGGCCGCCACCCCGAACAGGGCTCGGTCGGCGCCCGCCGGCCGCGCTTCCCCGAGGGGAACTGAGGGGAGGGGAGAGTCGGGTACCCGGTGTCGCTCCATGGAAGGCGACACGGTAGTGGTCAGACGCCGAAGTTCTCGGTGAGCAGGTCGGTGAGCTGGCCCTCGGTGAGCGGTCCGTTGTGCTGCTCGAGGATCTCGCCGTCGGCAGAGACGAGCACCGTGAACGGCATTCCGAGGCCGCCGAGCTCGGTGTAGAGGATGCCCTGGGGATCCTCGGCGAGGTCGAAGAGGGCTCCGGTCTCCTCCACCAACGCCAGCGCCTTGGAGCGCTCGTCTTGGATGTTGAGCCCGAGGAAGGCGACGTCGTCTCCGAAGCGTTCCTGCACCGGCACGAAGGCGGCGGTGAGCTCGGCGACGCACGACGGGCACCACGAGGCCCAGAAGTTCACCACCAGGGGCCGTCCGGCGTAGGAGGCGAGGCTGCCGGACGACCCGTCGAAGAAGGCGAACTCGGTGGTGGGCGCCGGGGGGCCGGAGGCAGCCGCCTCGGGGGGTTCGGCGACCGGGGTGCCGTCGGCGCCGGTGGAGCCGCCGCTTGCAGCGACGACAACGACGATCACGGCAACCACCACGGCGGCGCCCACGGCGAGGAGGACGGTTCGGGACTTGCGGTCCGGGGGTTCGTGTTTGGCGGTGAGGCTGGTCATGGATCTGCTCCGCTGGGTGCTTCGAGCTAATCAACGACCGGGCGAGCCCGGGAGGGCCGCGAGTGTCGGACCTCCGACAATCAATCGGAGAGCCAGGTGTCGTGGACGTGGAGCCAACGCACCCGGTGGGGCGCCGACGCGTCGCTGCGGAACAGGGCGGTGGAGAGGCGTCCCCGCCGTCCAACGCCGGCGTCCTGCCACTCCTGATAAATGGCGCAGGTCACTCCACCGATCCGCCACAGCACGGCTGCCTCTTCGACCCAGATCCGCACCGGACGGGTTCCGAAGCCGCGTCGCACCACGTCGAGGATCTCGTCGCGACCCATGACCCGCCCGGCCGGGGTGACCAGGTGGAAGTCGGGGGCCATCGTGGTCTCCATACGCTCGAAATCCTCCGGGTCGCACCGTCCCCCATACCAGGCGTCGAAGAAGGCATGGAGCTCGGTAATTTCGGTGATCACCGGATCGTCCATTTGCAGGACCCTCCCATTGCCGGGATCACGTCCATATGATGCAACTACCGACACCGCCGGAGGTCAACATATGCCGATGTCTGCCGAGCACAAGGCGGCCCTGGCGCGGGGCCGCATCGAGGCCCGGGCCGTCAAGCAGTACCTGGAGGTGATCTCCAAGCGGAAGCCGGGCCGTCCGGTGACGCCGGAGCGTCTCGAAGAACGCATCGCCACGCTCCAGGCCCGAATCGAGGCGGAAACCGATCCTCTCAAGGCGTTGGATCTGCGCCAAGCGCGCATCGATGCCGAGACGGCGCTGGCCAAGTTGGGAGAGACGATCGATCTCGAGGCAGTCGAAAAGGGCTTCCTGGAAGTCGCCGCCAGCTACTCGGAAAGGAAGCGCATCTCCTATGCGGCATGGCGGGAACAGGGAGTCCCCGCCGACGTGCTCAAAAAGGCCGGGATCGCCCGGACCCGCAAGGCCTGAATCGTCAAGAACTCGGCACAACCCGCCGAACCTGATACGGTGACTTCGGCGATTGCACGCATTGGGCGTGATCGCTGGGCCTCTACCGCTCAACCGCTTCTCTGAGCCGTGCCGGAGGCCGACACGCGACAAGAGAAACGGAAGAGCATGACCAAACCATCGACCGGCGTCGTCGACGCGACGTCTTTCACCGACTTGGGGGTAGCCGACGATCTTGCCGAGGCGCTGGAGCGCCTCGGGATCACCGAGCCGTTCCCCATCCAGACCCTCACGATCCCCGACGGCCTCCAGGGCCGCGACGTCTGCGGCAAAGCGCAGACCGGTTCGGGCAAGACCATCGCCTTCGGCCTCCCCCTGGTGGAACGGACCCGGCCGGCCGAGGCCAAGCGGCCCCGCGCCCTGATCCTGGTGCCCACTCGGGAGCTGTGCACCCAGGTCGGCGAGGAAGTCGGCATCTTGGCCCGGGCCCGCGGGTTGCGGCTCCTCGCCGTCTACGGCGGGTCACCGATGGGTCGCAGCATCGACCGGTTGAAGCACGGCGTCGACATCGTGGTGGCGACGCCGGGGCGTCTCATCGACCACATGGACCGCAAGCAGGTCTTCCTGGACGACGTCGACACGGTGGTGATCGACGAGGCCGACCAGATGGCCGACATGGGGTTCCTGCCCCAGGTGCACCGCATCATGGAACGGATCGACCCGTCGGCTCAGACCATGCTGTTCTCGGCCACCCTCGACGGCCAGGTCCGTTCGCTCATCACCCGGTACCTCCAGGATCCGGTCCGTCACGAGGCGGAGTCGAAGACACAGGTGGTCGATACCCAGGAGCACCGGTTCCTGGCGGTCCACCACATGGACAAGGCCAAGGTGGCGGCCGCCATCACCCGCAACTTCGATCGTTCCCTCGTGTTCGTCGCCACGAAACGGGCCGCCGACCGGGTCGCCGAGCGGCTCGAGAAGGAAGGTATCTCGGCGGGCGCCATCCACGGCGACCGGCGTCAACGCGACCGGGAGAAGGCGCTGGGCCGGTTCCGCTCCGGCGAATTGCCGGTGTTGGTGGCCACCAACGTGGCGGCCCGGGGCCTCCACATCGACGATGTCGACGTGGTGATTCACTACGACCCGCCCGCCGACTACAAGAGTTTCATTCACCGCTCGGGCCGGACCGCCCGGGCGGGGGAGAGCGGCTTGGTGGTGACCCTGGTGGAGTGGGATCAGGTGGTCGAGGTGCAGCGTATCCAGCGGGCCTCGGGTCTCCACACCGAGATCACCAAGATGTACTCCAACGACCCCCGTCTCACCGACCTCACGGCCTTCGAGCCGGAGAAGGTCGAGTTCAAGCGGGTCTCCAATGTGGAGTTGTCCCGCCGCGCGGGGCGCCGCCGCCGCCGCTGAGCGGGGCCGTACAATCGGAGGGCGGGCCCGTAGCTCAGTTGGTTAGAGCAGCGGACTCATAATCCGTAGGTCCCAGGTT
>JBFELU010000112.1:0-4305 GCA_041551965.1 Acidimicrobiia bacterium | reverse complement strand
GCTCCCCCGGGAGGTCCCCAGCACGGCCGCCTCACCGCATCGACGGGGTACCCGGCGTATCGTCCCAGGAGACGCGCGAGAGGATTTCAGTGAACGCGACATGGGTGGAGGTCGGCCCTGGCGAGTGGTCGCTCGGAGACCTGCCGTACGGAGTCTTCTCCACCGGTGGGAACCGCCATCTCGGCGCGGCGATCGGCAGATATGTCCTGGACCTCCACAGAGCGGCGAATGTGGGCCTCTTCCGTGGGGTCGTTGAACCAGACGTCTTGATGGGCGGCTCCCTCAACCCGCTGCTGAGCCTCAAACCGCGTCATTGGGACGACGTCCGGGACCGACTGAAGGAACTCCTCACAGATGAGGCGCACCGAACCCGGGTGTCTCCGTTGCTCGTGGAGATCCGCGACGTGCGGCTGCACCTGCCGTGGCAGGTCGCCGACTTCGTCGACTTCTACAGCTCGCTCCAACATGCCGAGAATGTCGGGAGGCTCTTCCGGCCCGGCACCGATCCTCTCCTGCCCAATTGGCGTCACATCCCCGTGGGCTATCACGGCCGCTCCGGCACCGTCGTCGTCTCGGGCTCGGAGATCAGACGCCCACTGGGGATGATCCCGACTCCAGACGGTCTCCGCTACGCGCCCTCCCAGCGCCTCGACATCGAGATCGAGCTCGGTTTCGTCCTCGGCAACCCGTCGGAGCCCGGCTCACCCATACGCGCCGCCGATGCGGGGTCCCACCTCTTCGGGGTCGTTGCCCTCAACGACTGGAGCGCTCGCGACATCCAGGAGTTCGAATACCAGCCGCTGGGGCCGTTCCTCGGCAAATCGTTCGCGACATCGGTCTCGGCCTGGGTCCTCCCATTCGCAGCGATCGCTGGGGCTCGTACGCCCACGCCGCGCCAGAGCCCCGCCCCCGCCCCCCATCTCGTCGCCGGGGGCGACTGGGGTCTCGACATCACGTTCGATGCTTGGCTGAAGCGCGGCACCTCGCCTCCCGTCAGGCTCTCCACGACGAACGCTCGCACGCTGTATTGGTCTGCGCCCCAGCAGATCGCGCACATGACATCCAACGGGACCCGAATCAGAGCCGGGGATCTGATCGGTACCGGCACGATCTCGGGAGATGAACCTTCTTCTCTTGGGTCGCTTCTGGAGATCACCGAGAACGGTGCTCGGCCCATCGTCGTGGGGGGCACGGAGTCGTCGTTCCTCGAGGACGGTGACGAAGTGGTGATCACGGCGAGCACCAACCGCGAGGACGGCACGACCGCCTCGCTGGGCGAGGTGCGCGGACGCGTCGCGTGATCAGTCGCCCGAGGTCAGCACCTCTATCAGCGGGGCGGTGCGGTATGCGATGTGGTTGGCGAGCGCAATCGCAGTGGCGGCGCGATCGACCGCAGGTGACTTCAGGATCAGTTGCAACACGGCCATGAGCTCCTCGTTGGTCGTTGCGCCTATGCGGACCAACAGATCCCCCTGACCGGCGATCGAGTGGGCCTCGAGGACGTAGGGAATCGTCTCCAGATGGGCGATGACCTCGTCGGTTCGGCCCTGTGCCACCTCGATCGTCGTGAACCCCAAGACCGAGAACCCCAGCCTGGTGAGATCCAATTCGGGGCCGAATCCCACGATCACCTCCGCCTGGAGCATCTTCTCGATCCGCGCCTGAACGGTCCCTCGAGCGACTTGCAGCCGTCGCGATGTCTCCAGGACACCGATCCGCGGCTCTTGTCGCCACAGTTCGATGATCCGTCGGTCCAGGTCGTCCAGGAGGAACACTGGCGGAGCGTTCGGCTTCGTCACAATTCTGAGGCTACAGACAACATCATCGACGCGCGGGCGACGCATGTCCCCTCGCCCCGCCGATGCCCTACGATCCGACGATGTCGAGACGGGTCCTTCTGACGTTTGCTGTGATCCTCCTGTTGGTCGGCGCGTGCGATTCACAGGATGAGGGCGAGGGCGTCGATCAGGTCGCCCCCCCGACGCGACTCGTGTTGTGGAACGAGGACGAGATCGCAGTGCTGGAGGACGAAGCGATCACGGAACTCGGCGCGACAGGCGCGGTGAGCCAGGTGACCGCTTCTCATGGAGGCGGGCTCGTGTGGACCTCGCTCGAGACCGCCCCCCCGACGGTGAAGGCGACGATAGACACGGGCGAACGCATAGAGCTCGATACAACGACTGTGCCGTTCTTCTATTCATGGAACCCCACGGGGTCCCACATCGCCTTCCTCGGGAACTCGGCGTCCGGCACCGGTCTGGTCTTCGGACTGATCGACGTCGATGCGGGAGAGGTCACTCCGATCGAGACGCCTGCTCCCTTCTTCTTCGACTGGTCCCCGGACGGTGATCGCCTCATCGCCCACATCGGCGGCACCTCACTGGCCATCATCGACGCCGACACCGGCGAGGCCGAGGATCTCGGGCTCGAGAGCGGCCCGTTCCCGGCGCCGATCTGGACGGACGCCGGCATCGTCGTCGTCACCCGGCTCGGACCGACGGTCGGCGCCGGGATCCGGTCCGTCGCATACCAGCAGGCGCGGTCGGAAATCGTCCTCGTCGACCCGGTCACCCGCGCCCAAACGGAGCTCGCGTCGGTGGATGGTCCCGTCCGCCTCTTCGCCGGCAACGCCCGGCTGGCCGTCGTGGTTGGACAGGTCGGGTCACAGACGATCGAAGTGCTCGACCGGAACGGCGGTACGCTCGCAACTCTTGGAAGCGGCACGATCGATCTCGCGCAATGGAGCCCGGATGGCGCCACCCTGCTGTGGACCGAGCGGGCCGAGGATCGGACCCTGACGCCCAAGGCGTGGAGTGGCGGGGAGCCGGTCGAATTCGACGAGTTCACGCCGACCCGGGTGTTCGCAACCGCCTATCTCCCCTTCTGGGACCAATACGACCGGGCGATCTCGCTCTGGGCCCCCGACTCGGGGTCGTTCGCGCTCCCGATCGAGACCGCATCGGGTCCGGCCATCGACGTGTACGACCTCGCGGGTGGAACCTCCTCATATCCGGATTGGGACATGGCCATTTGGCACCCGGCAGGGAACTAGCCGAGGCTCCGGGGATTGCGATCACCCCTTTGGGGGTAAGAGTCGGCCATGACCACGATGACAGCTACAACGATGCCAGAAGCCATTCGACAGAATCGCACCGAACTCGAGACAGGCCACCCCCGGGCGGGGAGCGCTCTCTTCGCACAGCGGAAGCGCAAGAAACGGCGCCGCAGCTCAGTTGACAGCCCGCGCGGCGCATGGGACGGGCTCGACCGGGCTCGATTGGACGAGGGGCGGGTTTCCCCTGGCCTGATGACTCGGGCCGGCCAGGAAACAGGTCTGACGCGCCGGTGAAGCGGGAGTGAAACACGAGAGGGGCCCCGTCGGGGGCCCCTCTACGTACTCGAATCTCAGTGCGATCAGCGCAGCAGCGAGACCGACGGGTGGCGGAGCTTCGACAGCGCACGCTTTTCGAGTTGCCGGATCCGCTCACGCGTGAGATCGAACATCTCACCGATCTCGTCGAGGGTCCTGGGCGGATTCCCATCGAGGCCGTACCGGAAGATCAGGATCCGTGCCTGCCGCTCCGAGAGATGATGCGCAAGCGCTGCAAGCACTTGATCCGCCTCGTCACGTGCCGTGGCGAGGTCCTCGGGCGAGGGCGTGTCCTCGTCCGGGATGAGGTCACCCAGTTCGGCGGAGCCGTCTTCGCCGATCGGAGTCTCCATCGACACCGTTCCGACGAGCTCTCTGACCTTCTGCACCTGCTCCTGGTCGAGGCCGGAGTGCTCTGCGATCTCGGAGTCGCTCGGCGGGCGACCGAACTCCGACTCGAGGCGGGCCGTGGTCTTTCTGACCTGCAGCTCCAAGTCGTGCATGTGGACCGGCACCCGGATCGTGCGGCTGTGCATCGCAATGCCGCGGGTCATGGCCTGGCGGATCCACCACGTCGCATACGTCGAGAACTTGAAGCCCTTGCGCCAGTCGAACTTCTCCACGGCGCGGATGAGGCCCAGGTTGCCTTCCTGGATGAGATCGAGCAGTTCGATCTTCGAAGAGGCGTACTTGCGTGCGTTGGAGATCACCAGACGCAGGTTGGCCGATACGAAGCGGTCTTTCGCACGCTGACCTTCGCGTACCAGGCGGCGAAGACGGACCCGCTCCTTGGGATCGTCGACGCCGGCTTCCAGCTTCTTGGCTGCCTCTTCTCCAGCTTCGATCGTCTGGGCGAGCGCGACCTCATCATCTGCCGTGAGGAGTTCGTGCTGTCCGATTTCATCGAGGTACTGGGCCGTGAGGTCGGTTGTCAG
>JBFELU010000111.1:0-4323 GCA_041551965.1 Acidimicrobiia bacterium | reverse complement strand
ACCATCACAGCCGGCGGGGTCTGATCATGATGGTCGGCAAGCGTCGCCGGCTCCTCGACTATCTGCGCAATCAGAACGTCGAGCGCTATCGATCTGTGATCGCACAGCTCGGATTGCGGCGCTGAGCGTTTGAGGCGGCCCCCGGGCCGCCTCGTTGCATGAGGGCGCACACAGGGAGAGGCCAGTTGCTAGTTGCCACCTCTCGATACCCTCGAGGTGTGACCACTGGTAATTGGTTCGCTCTCCCCTTACACGGAGGATGAGAGCGTGCAAGAGCACACCATCACCGGCATCATCGGAGATGCCGAAATCACACTGACCACAGGAAAGCTGGCACTGCAGGCCGACGGGGCCGTGGTGGCCACCATCGGCGACACCGAGGTCCTGTCCACCGCCACCGCCAGCCGCCGTATTCGCGAGGGAATCGACTTCTTCCCCCTGACGGTCGACGTCGAGGAGCGGATGTATGCGGCCGGCAAGATCCCCGGATCGTTCTTCCGCCGGGAGGGGCGCCCCACCGAGCGGGCGATCCTCTCGGCACGGCTCATCGACCGTCCCCTGCGACCGCTGTTTCGCGACGGGTATCGCTGCGAGACCCACATCGTGGCGACGGTGCTGTCGGTCGACGACATCAACCCCTACGACATCACGTCCCTGAACGCGGCTTCCGCGGCGCTGTCGATCAGCCCGATCCCCTTCGAGGGTCCGGTCGGTGGGGTCGGCATGGCGTTCGTCGACGGATCCTGGAAGCCGATGCCGACGTTCGACGACCTCGAGACGGCCGTGTTCCACATGGTCGTGGTCGGCAAGCGGAATCCCGCCGGGGGCATCGATATCGCAATGGTCGAAGCCGGCGCGACCCCCGGCTCGGTGAGGATGATCGAAGAGGGTCAGGCCCCGGTCACCGAGGACGCCGTCGCGGCCGGTCTCGAGGAGGCCAAGGAGCACATCGGCACCCTCATCGACATGCAGCTCCGGCTACGGGACGCGGTGGGTGAGATCGCCGAGGTCGAGTGGCCGATCGTCGAGGACTACACCGAGGACCTGTATGCGCGAGTCGAGGCCGCCGCCGAGCCCCGGCTCGCCGACGTGATCACGATCGCCGGGAAGCAGGAGCGCAATGCGGCCGAGGCGGAAGCTCTCGAGGCGGTGCTCGCCGAACTGGGTCTCGACGAGGAGCACGAGGACCGGCCGGCCGCTGTCAAGGCGTTCCGCTCGGTCAGCAAGAAGCTGATGCGGGCGCGAGTCGTCGAAGAAGGTATCCGGCTGGACGGTCGGACCCCGGTCGACGTTCGGCCCATCAGCGTCGAGGTCGGGGTGGTGGCGCGGGCCCATGGGTCGGGCCTCTTCCAGCGTGGGGAGACCCAGGTGCTGAACGTCACCACGCTCGGCATGCTCCGCATGGAGCAGATGCTCGACACGATCTCCGTCGAGGAGTCGAAGCGGTACATGCACCACTACAACTTCCCACCGTTCTCGACCGGAGAGACCGGCTTCATGCGCGGCCCGAAGCGGCGCGAGATCGGCCACGGTGCGCTCGCCGAGAAGGCCGTCTTGCCGGTGGTGCCGACCGCCGAGGAGTTTCCCTACGCCTTCCGGCTCGTGTCGGAGGTCCTCTCCTCGAACGGATCGTCGTCCATGGCATCGGTGTGCGGCTCCAGCTTGTCGCTCATGGATGCCGGCGTCCCGATCAAGGCTCCGGTCGCCGGTGTTGCCATGGGGCTCATCGCCGATGGGGACCGCTACGTGACGCTCACCGACATCCTCGGCGCCGAGGACGCGCTCGGTGACATGGACTTCAAGGTCGCCGGGACCTCCGAGACGATCACCGCGCTGCAATTGGACACCAAGATCGAGGGCCTGCCGGCCGAGGTCTTGGCGCAGGCGCTGGAACAATCCCGGGTGGCCCGACTCCACATCCTCGACAAGATGAACGAGGTGATCGCGTCACCGCGAGAGGAGCTCAACGCATATGCACCGCGCATCGAAGCGGTGGAGATTCCCCGGGACAAGATCGGTGAGGTGATCGGCCCGAAGGGCAAGATCATCCGCGAGATCGAAGAGGAAACCGGGGCAACGCTCGAGATCGAGGACGACGGAACCGTGCGGATCGCCTCCGCCGACGGCGAGTCGCTGGCGGCGGCCAAGGAGCGGGTCCTGATGATCGCTTTCCCGCCCGAGCCCGAGGTGGGTGCCGAATACGAGGGCGAGATCGTCAACATCACGTCGTTCGGTGCCTTTGTCAACATCCTGCCGGGTCGGGACGGGCTGCTCCATATCTCGAAGATGGGTGGAGGCAAGCGGATCGACCGGGTGGAAGACGTCTACAGCCTCGGGGACAAGGTGACGGTGATGGTCCGCGAGATCGATCGGGCCGGCAAGGTCAGCCTCGATCTCCCCGGAGCCCCTGCGCCGGAAGGTGACGACGAGGGCGGTGAGCGCTCTGGTGGTGGTGGCCGCGAGGGGCGTGGTGACCGGGAGCGGCGCGAGGGGCGTGGTGACCGGGAGCGGCGCGAGGGGCGTGGTGACCGGGAGCGGCGCGATGGGCGTGGTGACCGGGAGCGGCGCGATGGGCGTGGTGACCGGGAGCGGCGCGATGGGCGTGGTGACCGGGAGCGGCGCGACAGGGATCGCTCCCGTGACTCGCGCGGCGAGCGGGCGGATCGCGGCCAGAAACCTGGCCGAACGGTGGTCTCCTTCGAGGACGAGTTCGAGAAGGGTCTCTAACCCGCCGGCGCGCCTCCGGGCCCGATTGTCTCTCGAACGTATGTTCGATAGGCTGTGAGGCCCGACTCAGGTGGCCGAATGTCGCAGGAGAGCGCCAACGATGCGGCGGTCTCCCCGTGGCCGGCCGATCTCGGTGCCGCACCGGGTCGGGTGCTCGGCTTGGTCGGACCTCCCGGCTCCGGTTTGACTCGCCTCGGCCTGGCCATGCTCGCCCATCGCCCGGGGATGGTGGCTGTCGTCGATGTGCGGGGGTGGCTCAACCCCGCGGCCGCCTGGGAGGTGGGGGCCGACCCCGAGCGGCTGGTCGTCGTGCGTTGCCCCGACCGGGGGCGCTGGGCCCGGGTGACGGCGGCCCTCCTCGAGGGGTTGCGGGCCGTCTACGCCGAGGTGCCGGTGGGCATCGACGAATCCCTGCTGCGCCGCCTGGGGGCGCTGGCCCGGGCTCGGCGGGCGGCGTTGTTGTTGCGTCCCCTACGGGGCGATCTCCCCTCCGGACTGGCTCATCTCCGCCTGCGGTCCTCCCGGGTCGTATGGGGCGGAGCCCGGCAGGGTCACGGTCGCCTGGCGGCTCGGCGCCTCGTGCTCCAGGCGGCCGGAAGGGCGATGCAGGGGATCGAGCAGTCACTCGAGGTGGAGGACGATGGTTCGGACACTCTGCGTCTGGTTTCCGGACTGGCCGCTGCGGCGGCCGGACGCGCCGTCGGATGAGCCCCATCAGGCGGTAGACGAGGGGGGGTTGATCGTCGCCGCCGATCGGCGAGCCACCGCAGCGGGAGTGCGGATCGGAATGCGCCGCCGCGAGGCAGAGGTGATCTGCCCGACGGCGGTGACGATGGTCGCCGACCCGGTGGCGGAGACGGTCGCCTTCGAGCCCGTCGTCCGCGCGGTGGAGTCGGTGGTTCCCCGCGTCGAAATCGACCGACCCGGGCTGCTCTACGTGGCGGTGGCGGGGGCAACCGGGTACTACGGCGGAGAGGAGGCCGTCGTCGAGCGGGTTGCGAAGGCGGTGAGCGACACCGCCGGGGCAGGAGCGCGTATCGGTCTCGCCGACGGGCCCTTCGCCGCCAAGATGGCGGCGGCCGATCCGCCCTTGATCATCATCGACACCCCCGAGTTCCTCGCCGAACTCGGGGTCGAGTCGCTCGGCGCCGCCGAGCTCGCCGAGACCCTGCGGTGGTTGGGGGTCGGAACCCTGGGGGGGCTGGCCTCACTGCCGCGTGCGGCCATCGCTTCCCGCTTTGGGGCGCCGGGCTTGGAAGCGCATCGTCTCGCCGCCGGAGAAGCCCGCTCGGTCGTCGGGAGGGAGATTCCGAGTGAGATCTTCGTCGAGGAGCACTTCGACCCGCCTCTCATGGACATGGAGCGAGCCGCTTTCGCAGCGCGCGCTCTCGCCGTCCGTATCCAGGGCGGCTGGCATCGCCTGGTCATCGAGGCCGTATCGGCGCAAGGGGTGCGGAGAGATCGGACGTGGAGGAGCAACGACGCTTTCAACGAGAGCGAACTCGTTGAGCGGATCCGGTGGCAGCTGCAGGCCTGGGTGGAGTCGGGGGGCGTTCCGGGAGGGCTGGCTCGGCTTCGCCTGATACCCGGCGACTT
>JBFELU010000110.1:0-4456 GCA_041551965.1 Acidimicrobiia bacterium | reverse complement strand
TAAACGTCACATTCGGATTCGACTCAGCCAACACCCGAGTAATCGCCGCCGTCAACGTCGTCTTCCCATGATCAATATGACCCATCGTCCCCACATTCACATGAGGCTTCGTCCGCTCAAACTTCGCCTTACCCATGAGGTTCCTTCTTCTCCTCTTGTGTCACTCGCCGCGTACCCGGGCCACGATCTCCTCGGAGATCGAGTCGGGAACCGGCTGATATGAGTCGAACTGCATCGTGTAGGACGCCCGGCCTTGCGTACGCGACCGAAGATCCGTCGCGTAACCGAACATCTCAGCGAGGGGGACCTGGGCACCGACCACGCGGGAGTTGCCACGCTGGCCCATCTCGTCGATCTTGCCGCGCCGTGCCGTGAGGTCGCCGATGACGTCGCCCATGTAGTCCTCGGGCGTCACCACCTCGACCGCCATCATCGGCTCGAGCAAGGTCACCCCGGCCCGACGAGCACCCTCGCGGAGCGCCATCGCACCGGCGATCTTGAAAGCCATCTCGGACGAGTCGACCGCGTGGGCCGAGCCGTCCGTCAGGACCGCCCGCACGTCGACCAGCGGGTAGCCGGCCAGGACCCCGGCGTCGAGCGCTTCCTCGATGCCGGCATCGACGGAGGGCACGAACTCGCGGGGCACCGCACCGCCCCGGGTCTTGTCGACGAACTCGTAGCCGCCACCGGGACCGGTGGGCTCGAGGTCGATCTGCACGTGGGCGTACTGGCCCTTGCCGCCGGTCTGCTTGACGTGCTTGTAGTCGATGCCCTTGACCGTCTGGCGGATCGTCTCCCGGTACGCCACCTGGGGACGTCCGATATTGGCGCCGACGTTGAACTCGCGGACGAGCCGGTCGACGAGCACCTCGAGGTGGAGTTCGCCCATGCCGCCGATGATCGTCTGGCCGGTCTCCTCGTCGGTGCGCACCAGGAAGGTCGGGTCCTCCTCGGCGAGCTTGGCGAGGGCGACCCCCAGCTTCTCCTGATCGGCCTTGGTCTTCGGCTCGATGGCCACCGAGATCACCGGCGCCGGGAAGACCATCGACTCGAGCTGAATGGGGTACGAGGGGACACACAGGGTGTCGCCGGTGGCGGCGTTCTTGAGGCCGACGGCGGCCACGATGTCGCCGGTGAACACGTCGTCGATCTCCTCGCGGTGATTGGCGTGCATGCGCAGCAGGCGGCCGATCCGCTCCTTCTTCCCCGTCACCGTGTTGAGCACGGTGTCGCCCTTCGACAAGTGGCCGGAGTACACCCGGAAATAGGTGAGCCGGCCCACGTAGGGATCGCTCATGATCTTGAAAGCGATGGCGGAGAACGGCTCGTTGTCGTTGGCCTCCCGAGCGAGGATCTCCGACTCGTTGCCGGGCCGGAAGCCCTCCATCGCCGGGAGGTCGGTCGGGCTCGGGAGGTACGACACCACCGCGTCGAGCACCGGTTGCACGGCCTTGTTCTTGAAGGCGCTTCCCATCACGACCGGCACGAAGAGCTGCCCGATCGTCCCGATGCGCAGGGCGCTGCGGATCTCGTCGGGGGTGATCTCCAGGTCTTCGAGGTACTTCTCCAGCAGCTTCTCGTCGACCTCGGCGACCGCTTCGAGCAGCTTGCCCCGCCACTCGTGGGCCTCGTCGGCGCGATCGGCCGGGATCTCGATGGTCTCCCACCGCTCGCCGACCTCATCCGGCCAGACGTGGGCCTTCATCTCGACGAGGTCTATCACTCCGCGGAAGTCGGCCTCGGAGCCGATCGGGAGCTGGAGGACGACCGGGTTGCCATTGAGCCGCTTCACGATCGAGTCGACGGCGGCAAAGAAGTCGGCCCCCACCCGGTCCATCTTGTTGATGAAGCAGATGCGGGGCACCCCGTAGCGGTCCGCCTGGCGCCATACCGTCTCGGACTGCGGCTCGACTCCGGCGACCGCGTCGAAGACGGCCACGGCGCCGTCGAGCACCCGCAGCGACCGCTCCACCTCGACCGTGAAGTCGACGTGACCGGGGGTGTCGATGATGTTGATCCAGTGGTCCTTCCAGAAGCAAGTCGTCGCCGCCGAGGTGATGGTGATCCCCCGCTCCTGCTCCTGCTGCATCCAGTCCATGACCGCGGCGCCTTCGTGGACCTCGCCCATCTTGTAGGTGCGGCCCGTGTAGTAGAGGATCCGCTCCGTCGTGGTGGTCTTCCCCGCGTCGATGTGCGCCATGATCCCGATGTTCCGGGTCCGGCTCAGCGGGTACTCGCGCAAATGGGAGAGGGCTTCGGCGCTGCTCATGGTTTACCAGCGATAGTGAGCGAAGGCCTTGTTGGACTCCGCCATCTTGTGCACGTCTTCGCGCCGCTTCACGGCGGCTCCGGTGTTGTTCGAGGCATCGAGGATCTCATTGGCGAGGCGCTCCGCCATGGTGTGCTCACGGCGCTTGCGGGCGAAGTCGACCAGCCAGCGCACGGCGAGGGTGTTGGCACGGCGGGGCCGCACCTCGACGGGCACCTGATAGGAAGAGCCGCCGACCCGGCGGGAACGAACCTCCACCTGGGGGCGGATGTTGTCGACGGCGCGCTTGAGGATCTGGATGGGATCCTGACCGCTGCGCCGCTCCACCAACTCGAGGGAGTCGTAGACGATCTTGCGGGACAAGTCCTTCTTGCCCTTCCACAGGACCTTGTTCACGACCTGGCTCACCAGGACGCTGCGGAAGACCGGGTCGGACTCGATCTGACGAATCTCGGCGGGAGCGCGGCGCACGTCAGGACTCCTTCTTGGCTCCGTAGCGGGATCGAGCCTGCCGCCGTTCTTGGACCCCGGCGGCGTCGAGGGTGCCGCGAATCACCTTGTAGCGGATGCCCGGCAGATCCTTCACGCGGCCACCACGCACCAGCACGATGGAGTGCTCCTGGAGGTTGTGACCCTCGCCGGGGATGTAGGCGGTCACCTCGATCTGGGAAGTGAGACGGACACGACACACCTTGCGCAACGCCGAATTCGGCTTCTTCGGCGTCACGGTGTACACGCGCGTACACACACCGCGCCGCTGGGGCGCCCCGGCGAGGCCGGGGGTCTTCTCTTTCTTCGGCTTGGGCGTGCGGCCCTGCCGCACCAGCTGCTGGATCGTGGGCACTCGTGCCTCGTCTCTCTCGTGTTGTCAATGTGGTGCGCCGAAGGCGGCACACACGAAAAGCCGGCGCATCGGCCCTCCCGGGCTGATTCGCCGACCCTCTGTCCCCCCTTCTCAGGTGTAATGCCCGGCTTGGGTCACAGCCGGACAGACCCTTCAGGAGAAGGGGCTCGGGAACAAAGTCACGGCGGCGGAGTATAGAGGGGTTCGTCGGCGTTGGTCAAAGCCGATCGTCGCCCGGGTCGGCGTCGGCATCGGCTCCAGAGTCACGGTCGCGGGGCAGGATCAGACCGGCCATGGCCCGCGCCGGCAGCGTGGTCAGATCGACCAGGGTGGCGACGCCCCGGCCCAGGACTCTCGTGACGGGTCGGAGGCGAGGCCCACCGATGAATCCCCGTCGGGAGAAGTAGAGCCAGAATGAGCCCCCGATCACGGCCATCAGGCCCACGGCGCCGAAGTACCCCCACCGCCAATCGAGCTCCGGGATGTTGGCGAAGTTCATGCCGTAGACCCCGGCCACGAGGGTCATCGGGAGCACGATCGCCGCAAAGACGGTCAGCACCTTCATGATCTCGTTGGCGCGTTCGGCGACGCTGCTGCGGTGGGTCTCGAGAACCGCGCCGAGCATGCTCCGTACCAGCTCGAGCGACTCGGCGACACGCGAGGAGAGCCGCGCCGCTCGCGCCACTCGCATCCGGGCGAGGGCCCCGACGCTCGGGTACTCGTCGTCGGCCAGATCCCCGGTGAGGTCCCGGTGGGTCCGGACGATGTGACGGAGACGCATCGCGTCTCCCCGCAGCGAGGCCACATCGACCACCACTCGGGGGTCGCCGGTGATCGCATCGCTTTCGAGCACCTCGATCTGCTGTTCCAAGGCGTCGGCGATATCGCGATAGCGAAGGGTGGCGACCTCGAGGATGCGAGCCATGATGCGGTCGGGACCCGCTCCCTGACGCCACTCCGGTAGCGCCGTCTGGTCCCAGACCCAATCGACGGCGGCCAGTCCCTCGGCGTGGAAGGTCACCAGGAAATCGGTTCCGACGAAGATGTCGAGCTCGACGGTTCGCAGCCGGTCGGCGTCCTCCGCCAACAGGTGGGCGATCGCCAGCGTGTAGGTCCCATGGTCGGATGCCTCGGCCGCCCGGGTGGGATGGAGGACCTCCAGGGTCGACATCCGATCGAAGCCGAAACGGCGGGCGATCTCGCGGACCTCGGTCGGATCGGCGCCGATCACGTCGACCCAGGTCCACTCCCCCGCCGGCTCGAAGCCGTCGGCATCGACGGGAAATTGCGCCAACCTCTGCACCGGCAGATTATCGGTCCCCCGACGCGTCGATCCCGGCCTT
>JBFELU010000109.1:0-4598 GCA_041551965.1 Acidimicrobiia bacterium | reverse complement strand
CGCCCGCCCTCCCCGTAGAGGAAGTCGTTGCCGATCCCGCCGTCGATCTCGTCGTGTCCGGATCCCCCGCACACCCGGTCGGCGCCGTCGCCGGTCTCGATCCGATCGTCGCCCCCCAAGGCCACTACCACGTCGCGACCGGAGGTGCCCCGGAAGGTGTCGTCGCCGTCGCTGCCCACCCACGTCGCCACGACCCCGGCGCAGGATGCGAGGTCGGTGAGGGTGGGGCGCCACACCTCGGCCTCGACGGCGAAGCGGCTGATCGTTTGAGCGTTGTCGGCCCGGTTGATCCGGCCGGCCGGCCGGGGTTCCCGGCGGTCGGGATCGATGTCGGAGGGGCCCCAGTAGGCGACGCCGCCGCCGAACACGGGAGGGTCGAGCCACCCGAACGAGACCTCCGGGTTGGAGAACAGGGGAGCAACGAGGCACTCGTCGCACTCCTCACCGTGGGACATGATCGTGGCGAACTGACCGGGCGCGTCGACATGGGCACAGGAGTGGTCGGCGATTCCGCAACCGTCTCGGCCGCCGCGCTCGCCCCCGGCTCCGAGGTTGTGCCCCCACATGTGGGCGGCCGTCAACACCACGTGGCTGACGTTGGAGGAACCATCCGGACCCGCCACTCCGACGACGGCGAAGTGGCCGGGGAGTTGGGCGGCGCCGCCGTAGTTCTTGCCGGTGAAGAGCATCACCGCATCCGCCCCGTAGTTGTTGCGCCAGGCCTTGGCCTGTGCCACCCGATCGGTCTCGGCGAAGTTGTAGAGGTCTCGCTCCGGGTCGGCGGTCTCCTGGTAGCCGACCAGGCCGACCTTGACGAGGCGGAACGTCACATCGATGTCGCTCGCCGCCAGGGCATCGTTCATGCCTTCGACGGCGAGCATGGCCATAGCCTCGATGCCGGCGGTTCCTCCCGCCTTCGATCGGGCCTTCCGGGTGTAGGCGATGACCACGTCGATGACGATGGTGTCGGCGCGGCTCCGATCGACGGCCCGGGGCTCGCCTTCGGCCAGGTCGGTTCGCACCGTGGGGTGGGTGGCGACCGGAGGGGCGGCGACCTCGGCCACGGTCTGACCCCCGTATTCCGAGAACCTGATCTCGAAGACCCGGCCGGCGGTCCAGACGGTGCCCACCACGTGGGCGCCATCGTCGATGAGGACCACCCGACCGCCGGGATCACCGACGATGCGACCGGCCCAGGTGAAGTACTCCGGGGTCCGCTGCGTGAAGCGCTCGAGTTCGGCCTCGATCACGGTGTCGGGGAACAGTTCGAGGCGCACCACATCGGCGCCGGCGGCGGCGCGATCGAGGACGGCGCGATGCACTTCGACCGAGCGGGCCCGTTCGGCTCCGGGCATCGGCGCCGTCGCTCGACGGTCGCTGCCCTCCAACAGATCGACGCCGGTGACGCGGGTGCGGTCGGGGGGTGCGGCGCCCACCGGGGGTTGGATGGAGGCCACGATGGCGAGGACGGCCAGAACGGCTCTCCAGGACACGGATTCTCCCTTGTCGCCGGCTTGGGGACGGCAGAGCGAACTGCTTAGCGTGGCAATCATACCACTATGCGTGGTCACAACAAGGGGGTTACCAAGCTCCGGCTTCGAGATACTCGTTGATGGCGGCGGCGGCCCTGCGCCCGGCTCCCATGGCGAGGATGACGGTGGCCCCGCCGGTGACGATGTCGCCGCCGGCAAACACGCCCCTCTTGGTGGTCTTGCCGGTCTCGTCGTCGGCGACCAGGGTGCCCCGGCGGGTGTGCTCGAGATCGGGGGCGGTCTTGGCGAGGAGAGGATTGGGCTCGTTGCCGATCGCCACCACGGCGACGTCGACGTCCGCGTCGTACTCACTACCCGGTATGGGCACGGGTCGGCGACGGCCGCTGTCGTCGGGCTCACCGAGCTCCATCTTCTGGAGGCGCATACCGGTCAGCCAGCCGTCGTCGCCGTAGAACTCGAGCGGGGCGGTGAGGGTGACGAAGTCGACACCCTCGTCCTTGGCGTGGTGGACCTCCTCGACCCGGGCCGGCATCTCCTCTTCGGAGCGGCGGTAGACGATGCCCGCCCACGACGCACCCAACCGCAGGGCTGTCCGGACCGCATCCATGGCGGTGTTGCCGCCCCCGAAGACCGCGACCCGCTTCCCCAGCAGATCGAAGACCGGGGTGTCGGCTCCCTCGGCGTAGGCCTTCATCAGGTTGACCCGGGTGAGGAACTCGTTGGCCGAGTAGACCCCGACGAGGTTCTCGCCAGGGATGTTCATGAAGCGGGGGAGGCCGGCGCCGACACCGACGAACACGGCATCGAAACCCTCGGTCTCCAGGAGGTCGTCGAGGGTGTCGATCAGCCCGATCACGGCGTTGGTCTCGAAGCGAACCCCGAGCTCCTCCAGACCGGCGATCTCGGCCGCCACGATCTGTTTGGGGAGCCGGAACTCCGGGATCCCATAGACCAGGACCCCGCCGGGTTGGTGCAGCGCTTCGAACACGGTCACTTCGTGGCCGGCCCGGGCCAGGTCGGTGGCGCACGCCAGCCCGGCCGGTCCGCTACCGACCACCGCAATCCTCTTGCCGGTCGCCGGCGCCGGTTCGATCGCGGCGCTCTCGTCCTGGGCCCGTTCCCAGTCGGCGAGGAATCGCTCCAGGTAGCCGATGGCAATCGGGCGCCCCTTGGCCACCAGGGTGCACATGCCCTCGCACTGCTCCTCCTGAGGGCACACCCGGCCGCAGATGGCGGGCAAGGAGTTGTCCCGCTTTATGACCTCGATGGCGCCGGCAAAGTCTCCCTCGGCCACCAAGGCGATGAACTCGTCGATCTGGATGTTGACCGGACACCCCTCGACGCACTTCGGCTTGGGACACAGCAGGCAGCGTTCCGCCTCACGAATCGCCATCTCGGCCATGAGACCGAGATTGACCTCGTCGAAATTGACGCGACGCACCCCGGGATCCTGTTCCGGCATCACCACCCGGGGCAGCGCCATCCGCTCCTTACGGGTCATCTGGGTCACGAGGCCCCCGCTTCCTCGAGCTGGCACATCCGCCACTCCTCCCACCACGTGTAGGCGCGGTTGCGACGATCGAGGAGATCGAAGTCGACGAGGTGGGCGTCGAATTCGGGTCCGTCGACGCAGGCGAACCTGGTTTCTTCTCCCACGATGACCCGACATCCGCCACACATCCCGGTGCCGTCCACCATGATCGGATTGAGGCTGGCCACGGTGTGGATCCCATGGGGGCGGGTGACCTCGGCCACGGCCCGCATCATCGGAATCGGGCCCACGGCGAGGACGAAGTCGAGGTGTCTCCCCTCGTCGATGAGGTCCTGGAGCTTGGCGGTCACGAACCCGTGGTAGCCGTACGAACCGTCGTCGGTACATGGGTAGACCTCGTCGGCCACCGCTCGCAGCTCATCCTCGAGGATCACGTACTCGGCGGTCCGTCCTCCAACGATGGCGATGACCTCGTTGCCCGCTTCCTTGAGTGCCGCGGTGACCGGGTAGGCGATCGCCGTGCCGACCCCGCCTCCGATCGTCACCGTGGTGCCGTATTGCTCGATCTCCGACGCCATCCCCAGGGGCCCTGCCAGGTCGGGGATGACGTCGCCGGTCCCGAGGCGGTTGAGGACGGTGGTCGTCTTGCCGACGGCCTGCACGATGATGCGGATCCACCCAGCGTCGGTATCGGAGTCGGCGATGGTGATCGGAATCCGCTCCCCGTCGTCGGTGGCGCGCAGGATCACGAACTGCCCCGGCTTGCGCCGCAGAGCGATCTTGGGGGCGCGTATGAGAAAGGACTTGACGCCCGGCGCCAAGAACCGGGCCTCCATGATCTCGTTCACCCCCATATCGTCGCCCGATGACGGGTTCCACTCCAGGGCCGGAAGGCCCGCCCGGGGGAGTCGCTTGGCCGGGTCGACCGGCGGGTCAGGCCCGGAACGTGTACATCCGATCGGCGTCGATGAGGGCGTACGGGGCATCGGCGGCCCAGTCGTCCCACTCGGCACCGTAGACCTCCGGGGTGGCGATACCGCGCAGGTGTGAACCCGCGGCGGCGAACGAGCGCTCCAAGAGCGCCTCGAGGCGTGTGAGATCCTCGGGGGTCTCATGCATCGCGGTCTTCTCCGGGCCGGTAGATGGTGACCGCGTTGGCCAGGATCTCGTCGGGCTCGAACCACACCGGCTTGAACTGCCCCTCGACGAAGAGGGGCGCCTGGTCGGCGTAGTGGGGCGAGTCCTCGTCGAGCGTGGCCGACCCGTACTGGTGCAGACTCGATGCGGTCATCTCCCCGGCGGGATCCCAGGCCACGACCAGGATGTAGGCGTCTCCGGCGATGCCGGTGAAGGTGCCGTCCCGTTCCCGCTCCCCGTACACCGCTCGCAGCACATCGGGGGCACCCTCGACGGCGAGATCGGCGGTGCCGCGCCGAAGCCGATTGACCTCACCCCAGGTGGGATCGACCCTTCCATGACCGTCGACGAGCCACTCGACCGCCTCGGCGAAGGCCTCCTCGAGGACCTCGAACGGGACCTCGGAATGCGCCAGCTGGGATGGGTCGAACTCGATGCGGTCGTCGTCGGGCACCTCGTCGAAGACCCACGAGAGG
>JBFELU010000108.1:0-4985 GCA_041551965.1 Acidimicrobiia bacterium | reverse complement strand
CGGGGCCGGGCACTGCGGCGGTCGGCGGACGGGGTGTGGCGCGGAAGGGTCGTGGGGGCGGCGGCCGGGGAGTGGTACCGGTACGAGGTGACGACCGGGCGCGGCCGGGTGGTCGACAAGGCGGATCCCTTTGCGATGCGGTGCGCCGTGCCCACCGGCCCGGATGCCGTCCTCGGCCTTCCGCGATTCCGGTGGCGGGACGGCTCGTGGATGCGAAGCCGCCGGCGGAGGGCACCGCTGGATGGACCGATCAGCGTGTACGAGGTCCATCTCGGGTCGTGGCAGCGCGAAGACGGTGAGTGGCTCGGGTATCGCGAGATCGGCCGCCGTCTCGCCGCCCACGCCGTTGAGCATGGTTTCTCTCACGTCGAGTTGATGCCCGTGGCCGAGCACCCGTTCTACGGGTCGTGGGGTTATCAGGCGACGGGCTACTTCGCCCCGACGGCTCGCTTCGGGTCGCCGGAGGGCCTCATGGCCCTGGTGGACACCCTGCATCGCGCCGGCGTCGGGGTGATCCTCGACTGGGTTCCGTCCCACTTCGCCACCGATGACCACGGCCTGGCCCGATTCGACGGCTCGGCGATGTTCGAGCACGCCGATCGCAGGCTCGGTTTCCACCCCGACTGGCGGAGTTTCGTCTTCGACTTCGGCAAGGGGGAGGTTCGCTCCTTCCTGCTCTCCAACGCTCGGTTCTGGCTGGAGCGTTATCACCTCGACGGGCTGCGGGTGGATGCGGTCGCCTCCATGCTGTATCTCGACTTCTCCCGGAGGGCGGGGGAGTGGGTCCCCAACCGCTACGGAGGCAACGAGAACGTGGAGGCCTACGAGTTCCTGCGGTCGGTCAACGACATGGTGCACCGGGAGTTCCCCGGAGCCCTCATGATCGCCGAGGAGTCGAGCGCATGGCCGGGGGTGACCCGCCCCACCGATCTCGGCGGTGTCGGTTTCGACCTGAAGTGGGACATGGGATGGATGCACGACACCCTGGGGTTCCTGCGACGCCCGCTCGCCGTGCGGCGGGACCACACCCGCGAGGTGACGTTTCGCGCCATGTACGCCGACAGCGAGCGGTTCATGCTGGCGCTGTCGCACGACGAGGTCGTGCACGGCAAGGCGTCGCTGCTGGGCAAGATGCCCGGACCCGATCGGGATCGGTTTGCCAACCTGCGACTCCTGTTCGCCTACCAGTGGGCCCAACCGGGACCCAAGCTGGTGTTCATGGGTGGTGAGATCGCCCAGTGGCGGGAATGGGACCACGGCGGTGAGCTGGAGTGGGGCCTCCTGCGCTGGAAGCCGCATCGGGGGATGCGGCGGTGGGTGAAGCACCTCAATGCGCTGCTGGTCTCGGAGCCGGCTCTGTGGACCCACTCGGATCAGGCCGGCTTCGAGTGGATCGACGCCGACGACCCGGGGGTGCTGGCGTTCCTGCGTCATCGACCCGGCGACCGGCCGGTGGCGTTCGTGGCCAACTTCTCGGGGCGCCGCCGTCGCTATCGCATGGGCGTGCCGACGGCGGGGCGGTGGCAGACGCTGCTCAACAGCGACGACCTCCGATTCGGCGGCGAAGGGCGCCGTCCGGGGTCGTTGGTCGCCGAATCGAGGAGGGCTCAGCGACGGCCGCTGTCGCTGAGCCTCGATCTACCTCCGTTGACGGCCCTCTTCGTGGCGCCGGTGAAGCCGCGAAAACCGTCAACCCGGAGTTGAGGGTCGCGAAATCCAACCCTCGACCCTCAGTCGCGGTAATTGATGAACTGGAGTGGGAGCCGGAAGTCGAGTTCCCGGATGCTGGCGATGACCGTCTGGAGATCGTCGCGTTGCTTTCCCTGGATCCGGAGCTGATCGCCCTGGATCTGGGCCTGGACCTTCAACTTCAGATCCCGCACGTGCTTGGCGAGCTCGCGGGCGGCCTCGCCGTCGAGGCCCTGGTTGACGCTGAAGTGGGCTCGGAACCGCCCTCCTCCGGCTTCCTTGATCTCACCGCCGCTGATCGCCTTGAGGGAGACCTTGCGGCGGACCAGCCGCTCCTTGAGCACCTCGACGGCCGCTTCCAGGCGGCCTTCGGTCGAGGACTCCAGCGTGATCCCGTCGTCCGAGAGCGACACGGTGGTCCCGGTGCCCTTGAAGTCGTAGCGGGTGGCCGCCTCCCGGGCGGTTTGATCGACCGCGTTGTGGACCTCGTGGAGGTCGACCTGCGAGACGACATCGAACGACGGCACGATTCACTCCTTTCCCCGCCGATACCCCGGGGGCCTTCGACGTGCTCCGGATAGGCGGCGGTGGCGAGTAGCGTATCGCCCGCCCCGAGTAAGGAGCAGACGATGGGCGGAGATCTGCCCACCACCGAGGAGGAATGGCGCCTCAGGCTCGACCGGAACCAATTCGAGGTGCTGCGCCGATCTGCGACCGAACCCCCCTTCAGCGGCGCATATTGGGACGTCAAGGACGACGGCACCTACCGTTGCGCCGGGTGTGGAACGGCGCTGTTTCGGTCGGAGGCGAAATACGACTCCGGGAGCGGGTGGCCCAGCTTCTACGAGCCGACCGCCCCGGGCATCGTGACCGAGAAGGAGGATCGCAGCCACGGCATGGTGCGGACCGAGGTGGTGTGCGCGGCCTGCGGCGGTCACCTCGGTCACGTGTTCCCCGACGGGCCGAGGCCGACGGGAATGCGTTACTGCATCAACTCGGCCGCCTTGGACCTCGCCCGAGACGAAGACGAGTGATCGTCGTCGGGGACGATGGGGTGGCCCGCTGCTGGTGGTCCGATGGCGACCCCCACTACCGGGCCTATCACGATCTCGAATGGGGACGACCCACCACCGACGATCACCGGCTGTTCGAGAAGCTGGTGCTGGAGGGCTTTCAGGCCGGTCTGGCCTGGATCACCATCCTTCGCAAACGTGAGCGCTTCCGAGAGGTCTTCTCGGGATTCGACATCGAGCGGGTGGCGGCCTTCGGGCCCGAGGACGTCGATCGGCTGCTCGGCGATGCCGGCATCATCCGTCATCGGGGCAAGATCGAAGCGGCGGTGCGCAATGCCGGTGCGGCGGCAACGATGATCGAGGAATTCGGGACGCTGGCCGCCTACTTCTGGCGGTATGCCTCCGCCGGACCCCGCCCCCGCGAGGCGGGAGACATCCCGTCGACGACCGAGACTTCGACGTCGCTGAGCAAGGATCTCAAGCGACGGGGATGGTCTTTCGTGGGCCCCACCACCGTGTATGCCTTCATGCAGGCCATGGGGATCGTGAACGACCACCTCGTCGGATGTCCCGCCGGCGACGCCGCCGAGAAGCTGCGGCGGACGGTGGTCACCTAGGCGGCGGGGGGCCCGCCGCCAGGTGCTCGATCCAGGCTTCCGGGGGCCGCTCCGGCCAGCCGATTCCCTCCATCCACCAGGTCGCGCCCGCCTCACGAAACGCGGCGACGTCTTCCGTCCGGTGGGCACCGCCGACGGCGACGTCGAAGGGTTCGTCTGAGTCCCGGTGCTCCGACGTGTAGGCGACGACGTCGGCCACGTCTTCGGGTGTGGCCGAGACGAATTCGTAGTCCTCACCGACCGTGAACGGAAAGACGCCGTCCCAGCGGGCGGCCCGCCGGAAGGCCGGCTTGTGGGGCCACATGCCGCCGACCCAGATCGGGATGCGAGGCTGCTGGAGCGGCGTGGGCAGGAATCGGGCGTCGCGTACCCGGTAGTGGGCCCCGGCGTGGTCCACCTTCTCCCCGGACCACAGCCGGGTGAGGACTTCGAGGCCCTCGTCGAGTTGTCGGCTCCGGGTGCGGTTCTCCGCGGCATCCCCGAAGTTGCCGAAGTCGATCTCGGGAGGCCATCCGATCCCCACCCCGAGCGTGAGCCGGCCTTCGCTGAGATGGTCCAGGGTGACGGTCTCGCGGGCCAGCTTGGCGGGGCGGCGGCGGGGGAGGGGAGTGACCATCGGGCCGAGGCGGATGCTCCGGGTCGTCGCGGCGACGGCCGCCAGGCAGATCCAGGGATCGACCACGGGCCCGGCCCAGCGACCGACCTGGATGTGATCCCAGAGGAAGAAGCCGTCCCACCCGGCTCCTTCCGCGGTCTCGGCCAGGTCGATGAGGATCTTCGGGTCGCCGAACGCCCCGAAGTTGGGTGCCGAGACGCCGTATCGCACGCAGCCAGGCTAGGGGGATCGCTAGGGTCGACATCACGATGCGCAGGGCTGCGTTCTTGGCGGCGGCGGTGGTGCTGGTGGTGTTCGGTGTGGTCGCCACCGCGGCGGCGGACGAGATCAGCGGGGGATGTACGGCGTCGGTGAACGGCCGCGATGCGGCCTCGATCACCCGATCGGACCCGCTGGTGCTTCCCAGCGGCACCGCTTCGGTCAACGTCTCCGGGTCGGTTCCCCCCTCGGCGCTTGCCGCCCCGGCGTCGTCGGTGACGACCTCACTCGATATCGATGTCGCCGACTCGTGGTGGCTTCCGGGCTTTCACTACGACGCCACCGGCCACGCTTTCAGCGGAAATGCCGAGATCCCCGGCTGGGTGCGGTCGTTGGCCGCCGGCCTCTGGAAGATGGATGCCGTCGCCACCGGCACGCCCGGCGGGTGGCGTTGCACGGCCTCGATCTACGTGAAGGTCGGGGGACCGCTCACCGCGGCGACGGCGGTGGGTGCCGGGGCGGCGGTCGCCGGTGCGACGGTCACCACGTCGGCCTCGAGCGGAGGAAGGGGCCGGACCCCGAGGCCCCGACAGCGCCGCGACACGATGATCGATCGTGGCCTCGATGCCTTCGCACTGTTCTTGGCGATCGTCCTCCTCTACTTGCTCCTCGGCATCATCGAGGTGCCGGGATGACCGGACCGCTGACGTGGGAGCGGGGGAGCCCGGTGCGGGGCGCGTTCGGGGGGCTCCTCGTGGGGTTCGGGGCCGCCCTCGTGCTCACCCAGCTGGGCTGGGTGCCGCTGACGCTCGCCGGGCTGGTGATCGGGGCGATCGTGGGGGGGATCGTGGG
>JBFELU010000107.1:0-5374 GCA_041551965.1 Acidimicrobiia bacterium | reverse complement strand
GATGCTCTCGCAGCGTGGTTCAACAAGGACTACCGCGATTTCTCCGGCGGCAACTACTCGATCGAAGGCAACGCGATCAGTTTCGAGACGGAGGGATACGCCCCGAACGCCTTCGAGGGAACCATCGAGGCCGAGACCCTGGTGATCACCCGCCGAGAAGTCAGCACCGGCGCGAGTTTCGAACGCGTCTTCACCTTCGTGCCGGTCGCCTTCGCCGACGACTGATGGTCGATCGTTGACCTGTCGGCGGGGGGCGGCCACGATGTCGGGATGAGCGGGATTCCCGAACTGCCCGATTGGGCGGAGCGTTCCGTCACCGACTACCTCAATCGGATCGCGGTGCAACGCGGGCTCTCTCCGCATACGGTGGCCGCGTACGAGCGGGATCTGCGGCAGTTCTTTGATTTCTGCGATCGCCTCGGGATTCGCACCCCGGAGGAGGTCGACCGGCGGTCCGTTCGTCGATTCCTGGCTCATCTGGCGAGCCGTCGATACTCCGGCCGTTCCGTGGCACGAAAGGCGTCGGCGGTGCGAGCCTTTTTCACGGACGCTGCTCGCCGTGGGGTGGTGGCCAAGAACCCTGCGGAGGGCATCGCTGCGCCCAAACGGCGCCGGACGCTTCCCAGGGCGGTTCCGGCGGCGGGTCTCGGCCGCATCCTGGACGCGCTCGACGGCACCGAACCGGCGGAACTTCGCGATCGAGCCTTGCTGGAGGTCCTCTACGGCACCGGTCTGCGGGTGTCCGAAGCCGCGGCTCTCACGGTGGATGCGGTGCGAGGCGGCGATCTCGTCACGGTGCGGGGCAAGGGCAACCGGGAGAGGGTTGTGCCGCTGGCCGGGGAAGCCCGGGCCGCCGTGGATCGCTACCTCAGGGCGGGTCGGCCGCAGTTGGCCGGTGACGCTGCCGGGGATGCGCTGTGGGTGGGGGTTCGCGGTGGTCCTCTCGACGCTCGCGGCATTCGCCGGGCGGTGCGGAGTCGCCTCGGCACCTTTCCGCATGCGCTCCGTCACTCCTTTGCGACGCATCTGTTGGAGGGCGGTGCGGATCTTCGAACCGTCCAGGAACTTCTGGGGCACGTTGAACTCGGCACCACCCAGATTTACACTGCCGTGACCCGGCGGCATCTCGAGGCCACTTATGACCGATCCCACCCGCGCGCCTGAACCATCCGTGGAGGACGTCGCGGGCTATTGGCGGAAGTTCAAGGAGTCCGGCGACGAGGGGGCTCGGGAAGGCCTCATTCTCCACTATGCCCCTCTCGTGAAGTTCGTCGCGGGGCGGGTCGGGGCCGGGCTGCCCCGGAGTGTGGAGCAATCGGACCTGATCTCCTATGGGATGTTCGGGCTCATCGATGCCATCGACAAGTTCGACACGGATCGCAACATCAAGTTCGAGACCTATGCGGTCAATCGGATCAAGGGCGCCATTCTCGACGAGCTACGGGCCCTCGATTGGGTGCCCCGATCGGTGCGGGCCAGGGCCCGGGAGATTCAGCGTTCCCTGGCGGAGCTCGAGCACAGGCTGAAGCGGTCGGTGACCGAACAGGAGTTGGCCGAGCACATGAACGTGCCGCTGGCCACGCTGCAGGATCAGTTGGGAGAGATCGCCGGTCTCGGCTTCGTTGCTCTCGACGAGTTGTTGGATCCGAGCGAGCGGGGCTCGGCCGCGATCGGGGATCTTGTCGCCGACGTACGGGCCGTCGACCCGGGGGGCTCGTTCGAAGAGCAGGAGACCCGCTACTTCTTGAGCGACGCCATCAATCGACTCCCCGAGCGGGAGCGGTTGGTGATCACGCTGTACTACTACGAGGGCCTCACTCTCGCCGAGATCGGCGACGTTCTGGGCGTGACCGAATCGCGAATCTGCCAGATCCACACCAAGTCGGTGATGAGCCTTCGCAACCGCATGCTGGAGCCGGGCCAGCGGCCCAGTTGATTCATCGGCCTATACTGCCGCCGATCTCACACGCTCATCGCACCCTTCACCGGTCGGGGCTGTGCCCCGTGGAGGCTTACGGGTGAGCGGAGGAACAACCGAAAAGAGGAGGAGACGTGTCCAACGTCACCATGCGCCAGCTCCTCGAAGCTGGCGTTCACTTCGGGCACCAGACGCGACGCTGGGACCCCAAGATGCGCCCGTATATCTTCTCGGAGCGCAACGGCATTCACATCATCGACCTGCGCCAGACTCTGGAGGCGAGTGAGCACGCCTTCGAGTTCGTGCGCGATCTCGTGGCCAGGGGCGGCAATCTGCTCTTCGTGGGCACCAAGAAGCAGGCCCAGAACGTGATCGAAGAGGCGGCCACCCAGGCCCAGATGCCCTTCGTCAACCATCGATGGCTGGGGGGGATGCTCACCAACTTCAGCACGATTCACAAGCGCATCCTGTACATGCGGGAGTTGGAGCACATGGACTCCTCGGGCGAGATGGAGGCGCTCCCCAAGAAGGAGCGCCTGCGCCTGCGTCGCGAACTCGGCAAGCTGCAGACGGTGCTCGGGGGAGTGCGGAACATGCACAAGACCCCGGAGGCGATCTTCGTGATCGATGTGAAGACCGAGGCGATCGCCGTGAAGGAGGCGAGCCGAATCGACGTGCCGATCATTGCGGTGGTCGACACGAACTGCGATCCCGACTTGATCGACATGGTGATCCCCGGCAACGACGATGCCATCCGGTCGGCGCAGTTGATGGCGTCGTTGATCGCCGATGCCTGCGTGGAGGGAGCCCGCATCGCCGGTGCCAAGGCGAAGGACGAAGCCGAGACCGAGGACGAGAAGGACGGTGACGAAGGTGGGTGAGTTCAGTGCCAAGGACGTGGCCGAGCTCAGGAAGGTGTCGGGCGCCGGAATGATGGACGCCAAGAGGGCGCTCGATGAAGCCGCCGGCGACCCCGAGCGCGCCAAGGAGATCCTTCGGGAGAAGGGCATCGCCGACGCCCGCAAGCGGGCGGGTCGCAGCACGGAGCAGGGGACGATCGGCCACTATCTCCATCACCAGTCGAACCGGCCGGTGATCGGGGTCGTCGTCGAGTTGGCATCCGAGACCGATTTCGTCGCCAAGAGCGAGGATTTCCAGCAAGCGGCACGCGACATCGCCATGCACATCGCCGCCTCGCGACCCCAATGGGTGACGCGCGAAGAGGTACCCGAAGAGGCCGTCGAGCAGGAGAAGAAGCTCATCGCCACGCAGGCCCGAAACGAGGGCAAGCCGGATCAGGTCATCGACAAGGTCGTCGATGGGCGGATCAAGGCCTATTTCGAGGACAACGTGCTCTACGACCAGCCCTTTGTGAATCCGGAGAGGTTCGACGGCACGGTCGGCGAGTTCGTGGAGCATCTCATCGCGACGATGGGGGAGAACATCGCGGTCCGTCGCTTCAGCCGCATCGGGGTGGGTGAGGATTGACCGTGGCGCGACGCGTGGCCCTCAAGCTGTCCGGAGAGTCGTTCGCCGACCCGGATTCGGGCCATGGAATCCATGCCTCGACGGTGGCCGGGGTTGCCGAGGAACTCGCCGAGGTCCATGCGGAGGGGCACCAGATTGCGATCGTGGTCGGCGGAGGCAACATCTGGAGGGGCCTCTCAGAGGCTGCCGAGGGCATGGATCGAGCAAACGCCGACTATATGGGGATGCTGGCCACGGTCATCAACGCCTTGGCGTTGCGCGATGCTCTCGAGCGGGCCGGGGCACCGACGAGGGTGCAGTCGGCAATCAACATTGCTCAAGTCGCCGAGCCTTACATCCGTCTTCGAGCGATCCGGCACCTCGAGAAGGGTCGGGTCGTGGTGTTTGCCGGGGGGACCGGCAACCCGTTTTTCACCACCGACACCACCCTTGCCCTCCGCGCCGCCGAGGTCGGTGCCGAGGTCGTCTTGAAGGCGACCAAGGTCGACGGCGTGTACGACGCGGATCCGATCGAGAACCCCGACGCAAGGCTCCTCGGGGACCTTCGATACATGGAGGTGCTCGAAAAAGGTCTTCGGGTCATGGATGCCACCGCCATTACGATGTGCATGGACAACGACCTGCCGATCAGGGTTTTCAACATCACCGTGCCGGGGAATATCGCCCGGGCGGTGCGGGGTGAACCGGTGGGAACTCTGGTTCGCTGAGAGGAGCGTGCCGGTGATCGAGGAGTTGCTCGCCGAGGCGGAGACCAAGATGGACCACGCGGTCGAGCACGTCCAGGGTGAGTTTGCGACCGTCCGTACGGGTCGTGCCAACCCGGCCATCTTGAACCGGGTCACCGTCGACTACTACGGAACCCCGACCCCTCTCCAGCAGCTGGCATCGTTCTCGGTCCCGGAGGCTCGCTTGCTGGTGGTTCAGCCCTACGACAAATCCACCATCGGAGACATCGAGCGGGCTGTTCAGGCCAGCGAGCTCGGGCTCAACCCGGCCAACGACGGCAACCTCATCCGCATCGCCTTCCCTCCCCTCACCGAGGAGCGCCGCAAGGAACTCATCCGCCTCGTACGGCACATGGCCGAGGAGGGCCGTATCGCCATGCGCAACGTGCGGCGGAATACCAAGGACGACATTGAGGCCCTCGAGGGTGATGTGTCTGAGGACGACGTGCGGCGGGCCGAACAGCAGCTCCAAGAGATCACCGATCGTCACACCGCTCGAGTCGACGAACTGCTCGAGCACAAGGAGCAGGAACTGCTCGAGGTGTGATTCCGCCGGCATGAGGAGGAACGTGTGAGCCGGCCTGGAGACGACGAGGGCTTCCATCCCCATCCGGGCGACCCCTGGCATCCGGAGTGGTCGGGGACCGATGAGGCCGTTGAGGGGCGGGTCGATGACCGACCTGCCCCACGACGCCGCCTATTCGGACGGCGTCGGAAGCGCAGATCGGAGGAGGTCGGTCCCGTCGTCAGACCCCCCACCCATGCGGCCTCGGATGAGTGGGACGCGCCCTCGATGGTCGATCGGGCTGAGGAACAGGAGTTCCAGGGGTGGGGTATTCCCGAGACGGAGGATCCGGCTTGGACCGATGACGGGATCGGATCGGCCGAATTCGAGTCGGCGTTTACGGTCGGCGGCGCGCCCGCCGCAGATGACGCTGCGACGCCCGAAACGCCGTCTGCCCCCGATGTCGAGCCCCCGACAGCGGCCACCGATTACCTTGCCCAGACCGCTCACGAGGCGATGGAAGCTCTGAGCGGTCGGCACGTCGAGGACGCCGCCGAAGACGGAGAACCGGCGTCGGATGCCCCCGCCTTGGAGCTCATCGAAGGGGATGCGGGGCGGGTTGCCGCCGATGACCGACCGGCCGAGCCGGTGGAGGAGTTGGGGTTGGAGCCCGAGCCGGTGGGGGAGTTGGGGTTGGAGCCCGAGCCGGTGGTGGAGTTGGGGTTGGAGCCCGAGCCG
>JBFELU010000106.1:0-5496 GCA_041551965.1 Acidimicrobiia bacterium | reverse complement strand
ATCTCCGAACGCGAGATCGTCTTCGAATACCCGCGGGCCGGTACCGGTCTCGACCGGGTCGAGGCCGTCCGGCTCCTCGGGGAAGCCCTCGCTCGCGAGGATAGGAGCCCGATCCAGCTCCCCACGGCGAGCCTGGAACCGGCAATGTCCGCGGCCGACATCGATGCCGTCGTCGCCGAGGCCGAGGCGCTCATTTCGGAGTCGGTGACGCTCTACAACGACGAATACGACGCCGAGATCGTGGTGCCGCCTGAGATCCTCGCCACTGCGCTGTTCATCGGTCGTGACGAGTCGACTTCCCCGGTGACCTTCCCGATCGGCTTCCTCGGCCAGCCGCTTCGCCGCTACATCGAGCCCCGCACCGAACCGATGGGAACCGAGCCGGTCGATGCCGAGATCCTCATCAACGAGGACGACACGGTGACCCTCGTGCCGAGCACCCCCGCCTTCGAACCCGACCCGACGACCTTCGCGCGATCGGTGACGGCGGCCGCACGGTCGCCCGAGCGAAGCGCCCGGCTCGTCTTCGGCCCGGGGACCGAGGCCGAGTTCTCCACCGCCGACGCCGAGGCGCTCGGCATCAGAGAGAAGGTGTCCGAGTTCACCACCTTCCACGACTGCTGCCAGAGCCGGGTGACCAACATCCACTTGATCGCCGACGCGGTCGACGGGGCGATAGTGCTGCCCGGTGAGACCTGGTCGCTCAACGACCACGTCGGCGAACGCACCCTGGACAAGGGGTACCAGTACGCCGGCGCCATCATCGGCGGCTACGTCCAGTGCTGCGACAATCCCATCAACATCGGGGGCGGCACCAGCCAGTTCACCACCACGCTCTACAACGCCATCTTCTTCGGCGGGTACGAGGACATCGACCACACCCCGCACAGCATCTTCTTCACTCGCTACCCCGAGGGTCGTGAAGCCACGCTGGGATTCCCGGCACCGGATCTCGTGTTCCGCAACAACACCGATGCCGCGGTGCTCATCGACACCTCCCACACCGACACCTCGATCACGGTGAAGTTCTTCGGCGACAACGGCGGCATCGAGGTCGAGGCCGGGCTGTCGGACCGCTACAACTTCAGCGGTGTCCGCACCATCTACGAGGTCAATCGGGACCTGGATCCGTGTGTCTTCGGGAGCAGGGCCACCGGCAGGGTGAAGTCGGCGGGCAGCGGCGGGTGGTCGGTCGACATCTACCGGTACATCACCCATCCCGACGGCGAGGAGACCACCGAGGAGTGGACCTGGCACTACAGCGGTGGCTTCCGGGTGATCGAGTACAACCCCCAGAGGTGCCGGGAGTAGGGGCGGCTACCAGCGCAGCAGCATCGACCCCCAGGTGAAGCCGCTCCCGAAGGCGGCCACCACCACCAGCATCCCCTTCTCGAGCCGGCCCGTCACCGTCGCCTCGTGGAGGCCGATCGGAATCGTGGCTGCGGTGGTGTTGCCGTAGCGCTCGATGGTGTTGAACACCTTGTCGGCGGGTATCTCGAGCCGCTCGGCGACGGCCTCGTTGATGCGCAGGTTCGCCTGGTGGAACACGAACAGATCGACGTCGTCGATAGCGACGTCGTTGGCCCTGACCGTCTCCACCACGGCCTCGCCCATCCTCTTCACGGCGTTCACGAACACGGCTCGGCCGTTCATGAGCGGATAGTGGAGCCCCTTGTCGATCATCTCATGGGTCATGAACCTCTCGTGGGCCATTCCCGGGGCCGGCAACCACAGCTCCTGGGCACCGCGCCCGTCGGCATGGAGGTGGGTCGAGAGGATGTGAGGATCGACTGCAGGGTCGTCGACGTCGGTGGCCTCCACCACCACCGCTCCGGCTCCGTCGCCGAACAGCACGGCGACGTCGCGACCGGCCGTCGAGATATCGAGGCCCTTGGAATGCACCTCCGAGCCCACCACCAGGATCCGGCGGGCGAACCCGGTGCGGATGTACTGGTCGGCCATCGACATTGCGTAGACGAACCCGGTGCACTGCTGACGGACGTCGGTGGCCGGGATCCCGGACACCCCCAGCTTGGCCTGCAGGAAGCACGCCGTACCCGGGAACTCGTGATCGGGGCTCAGGGTGGCGAGGAAGATCATCTCCACGTCCTCGGCGCCGACCCCGGCGTCCTCCAGGGCGGCCCTCCCGGCCTCGAGCGCCAGGTCGGAGGTGGCGACGTGAGGCTCGACCCAACGCCGCTCCTTGATGCCGGTCCGCTGAGTGATCCACTCGTCGGACGTGTCCATCATCCGGGAGAGGTCGTCGTTGGTGACCACTCCCGGTGGCAGGTGGGCGCCGATGCCGGTGATCCGTGCTCTGGTCATGACTCCCCCACTCGCAGTGGTTCGATCGTAGCCGCCGCGTAGCATCGGCCGTCGAGGCAAGGAGGACGGGATGGCGGCGGAGTTCTACCGAGCAGGCGACGGTGACGCGGAGACGCTGGCCGGATCTGCGGTGGCGGTGATCGGCTACGGCAACCTGGGGCGTTCGATGGCCCTCAATCTGCGGGACTCGGGGATCTCTGTGGTCGTCGGCAATCGCGACGACGAGTACCGTCCCATCGCGGCCGGCGACGCTTTCGAAGTGCGCGATATCGGAGCCGCCGTCGCCGAGGCCGACGTCGCCTACGTGCTCATCCCGGATGAGGAGATCCCCGACTGCTTCACCGCCGAGATCGCTCCGGGCCTCACCGCGGGCAACGCCGTCTGCTTCGCCTCCGGCTACGTGCTCGCCTACGACCTGATCGAGCCCCCGGAGGGCACCGACGTGCTGCTCCTGGCACCGCGCATGCTGGGCGAGGAGGTCCGCTCCACCTACCTCGATGGGAGTGGCTTCTTCACCTACGTCTCGGTCGAACGAGATGCCACCGGCAGAGGCCTGGAACGGCTGCTGGGCCTGGCGGCCGCCGCCGGATCGTTGCAGCGGGGGGCCATGCCGCTCGGTGCCGCCGACGAGGCGATGCTCGATCTCCTGATCGAACAGACCGTCGGGCCCTATCTCGGCACCGCCATCCAGCTGGCGTTCGCCCTCGGCGTCGAGGCCGGCTTGCCACCCGAGGCCATGGTCCTCGAGATGTACATGTCGGGAGAGATGTCGCGGACGTTCCAGGCGTTCGCCGACGTGGGGTTCTTCGAGTCGGTCACCTGGCACGGGGCCGTCGCCCAATACGGAGGCTTCATCCGCACCATGGAGATCGACCGGGCCGCCATGGACTCCATGTTCCGCAACGTGTTGGAGGACATCCGCACCGGCGGCTTCGCCCGCCGCTTCCAAGAGGAGCGGGAGGCCGGCAACCCGACCCTGACCGCCATCGAAGGGGTCATCGCCGCCGGTGGACCGCAGACCGAGGCCGAACAGAACGTGCGGGCGGCGTTGGGATAGCCCGGACGCTCAGACGTCCCGGATCCCGTCCACGATCAAGAACACGGCGGTGATCATGAGGGCCACGGCCGTCATTCGCCCCGCCCACAGCAGCACCCGGTCGGGCAGTTCCCGGCGGGGAACGAGACCCACGAGGTTCACGGTGACGAGCCCGACGGCGGCCCCGATCAGGCTGCCCGGCACACCGTCGCTCGCCCCCGTCGAGAGAGCCAGGGTGGCGATCACCGGGGTGACGAGACGGGGGAAGGCCACCGGCCACAGTGCCGCCTTCCAGCCGGCCAACTCGGGCTCGGTCGCCGGACGGGGCCAAACGATGAACAGCGCGACGGTGAGCCCGGCCATGATCCCCGCCGCCAACCGGAACGTCTCCGGTGAGGTCTCCAGGGCTTCGAGGATCGGGCCGGACCACCCGGCCAGCGCCGCCACCGCCCCGAAGGCCAACAGCGAGCCGGCCGCCAACACCCCCGGCCGGGCTCGGAGCCCGTCGGTCTCCGGCACCGAGAGCCGGGCCCGGGCCGGGTTGAACCCGCCCAGATAGGCCACCACCAACAGGATCCCGTTCACGCCGCCTCTCCTTCCAGCACTCGCAAGGCCCCGAGCAGCGCCGAGAGCACGTGCTGCTGGCCGTCCATCTGGGTGTAGCCCCGGTAGAACCAGGCGCCGCGCGCCAGTTCAGGTCGCGGCAACACCGCCGCCTCGGCGGCGCTCACCTGCCGTTCGGTCATGTACCCGGCGAGACACACCATGCGCTCCTCGATGTTGGCACGCAGGTCGCCGAGCCCGGCGTCGGCAACGGCGAGGTTGTGCAGCGCGGCGATTCCTTCCCCGGCGGTACCGACCCCGGCCGGGGGCCCGGGGTACCAACGCACCCAGAGGTTGATCCCCTCCCCGGTCCGCTGCGCCTCGAAGCGGAGCCGCATCCCGAAGTATCCGGCCAGCCGCCGGGCCAGGAACACCCGGTCGGAATCGAGCATCTCGAACGGCACGTCGCCCAGGGCGTATGCGGCCCAATGGTCGGGAAGCCGGGCCAGGTACCCCTCGGCCCGGTCCCGCTCGGCGGCGATGTAGTCCACCGTGCGCAGTCCGGCCTCCAGCCATCCCTCGCCGGGGAGCTGCACTCCGGTGAGCACCAACGCCCAGGCCGCCTCGCCGGTGGCAAAGGGACCGTAGACATTGGGAACCGGCGCCTCGGCGGCACGGTCCCAGTAGGAACGGATGGCTCCGCTCGGTTCCTGCTGCTGCACCAGGAATCGGGCGACCCCGCCCATCAGCTCGTCGTGCCGCGGTTCGCCGGTGGCCCGGCGACGCAACGCCAGACCGGCCAGGAGCAACCCGTTGGCCCCCACCGGGAGATCGGCTCCCGGCTCCGACCACGCCGCCCAATTGTCGTGGGTGGTGATTCGATCCAGCATGTAGCTCAGGCCGCGGTCGCCGGCCCTCAGGATGGCCGGGTCACCCAGGGCCTCGTAGGCCTGATACAGCGACATGGTCACCCCGGCGTGGCGGGCCGAGTTGTACGAGGGCGAGACCCGATCGGCGGCGAGGTCGTACCCGTACAGGTAGCGGCCGTCGTCACCCAGGTTGTCGATGATCCACCCGAGCGCTTCGTCGATGGTGTTCCGGACCTGCCCGGCGGTCACCGGCGGGCAGGTCTCCGCGGGAACGACGACGATCCGCATCACCGCGGCGGCCGCGATCCAGACCGACAGATGAACGGCGAGACGTCGGTTCACCGGCCCGAGCCTAGGCAGAGACCGCCTGATCTAGCAGGTGGCGAGGTTCTCCGGCGCAGTCTGATTGATGAAGTAACGCACGAACTCATCGATCCGCTCGTCGTCGGCCGACTCGACCGGCATCTGGACTCCCCATGCCGTGACCACGACCGGAGAGTCGAGGCCGGGGTACGGGCTCACGATCACCTCGGCCCGGCGGGCGTGGGACCGCAGTGAGTCGACGTCGCCCTCAGAGAGATCGGGCCGGTAGGTGATCCAGATCGCACCGTGCTCGAGCGAATGCACCGCCCGTTCGTTGGGAATCGGCTCGTCGTAGGCCTGACACGGGATCTCGTCCGAGTTGTGGATCCCACCCGCCGGAGGGTCCCTGTCGTACTCGAT
>JBFELU010000105.1:0-5570 GCA_041551965.1 Acidimicrobiia bacterium | reverse complement strand
GATCCGCGACCCCCGCCACATCAGCGCCTCCCGATCGACCCGGGGTCGGCACCGGAGCCGGCCATGGCTACGCCCGGCCGGTGGAGGTGAGCACGTCCGAGAGCCGGTCGAACTCCTCGAGGCAGACGCCCGAGCCGATCACCACTGACTGCAAGGGCCGCTCCGCGGTGATCACCGGGGTCCCGGTCTCGTTGGCGATCCGCAGATCGAGGCCCCGCAGCAGGGCCCCGCCGCCGGTGATCACGATGCCTCTTTCCATCATGTCCGCCGCCAGCTCCGGAGGCGTCTTGTCGAGACAGAACTTGACCGCATCGATGACAGCCTGCACCGGCTCCTCGATGGCCTCTCGCACATCCTGAGCGGTGACGATCACGGTCTTGGGGAGGCCGGACACCAGGTCGCGACCCCGGATCTCGGCGTTGGGTTCGTCGTTGAAAGGCCAGGCCGATCCGATCGCCATCTTGAGTTGCTCGGCGGTGCGGTCACCGAGCAGGAGGTTGTACTCCTTCTTGACCCAGTTGATGAGCGCCTCGTCGATCTCGTCGCCGCCGATCCGCACGCTCTGGGAGACCACGACACCACCCAGGGAGATCACCGCGACCTCGGTCGTGCCGCCCCCGACGTCGACGACCATCGACCCGGTCGGCTCTTGGACCGGCAGGTTGACTCCGATGGCGGCCGCCATCGGCTCCTCGATGGTGAAGGCACGGCGCGCCCCGGCGTGATACGCAGCTTCCTCGACGGCGCGCCGTTCCACGCCGGTGATGCCTGAGGGCACGCAGACGATGATGCGAGGACGAGCAAGCCAACGGGGCTGCACTTTCTTGATGAAGTACTTCAGCATCCGCTCGGTGATGTCGAAGTCGGCGATCACCCCGTCGCGCAGCGGCCGGATTGCCTGGATGTGCGACGGCGTGCGGCCGATCATCTTCTTGGCATCCATCCCCACAGCCAGAGCCCGGCCGGATCGGGTGTCGACCGCCACCACCGACGGCTCGTTCAGCACGATACCCACGCCGCGCACGAACACCAGCGTGTTGGCGGTGCCGAGGTCGATGGCCATGTCGCGTGAGGCCATCAAGGCGAGATTCTTCATGCTCTTGCCCCCAAGGGGTGTCAGACCGTCAGTGTAGCCACGGGCTCGATCAACCGAAGAAGATGTCCAATTCGCGCGCAGCGCTGTCGGGTGAATCCGATCCGTGCACGATATTCTCGGTGATCGCCAGCCCGAAATCGCCGCGAATCGTGCCGGGATCGGCCTGCTTGGGGTCGGTGGCACCCATCAGGGCCCGGGCCACCGCCACGGCCTCCTCGCCTTCCCACTCCATCGCCACCACCGGTCCCCCGGTGATGAACGACACCAGATCGCCGTAGAACGGCTTGTCCACGTGCTCGGCGTAGTGACGCCCGGCCATCTCCTCGTCGATCTGGAGCATGCGGATCTTGCGCAGCGCCAGACCCTTGCGCTCCAGCCGACCGATCACCTCACCGACCAGGCCCCGCCTCACCCCGTCGGGCTTCACCATCACAAACGTGCGCTCCATCGCTTCCTCGTCGTCGTGGCCGGACGATGGTAGCGGTCAGCCGGGGTAGCCGAGACCGAGGGCGTCGCGAGCCTCCCCCACCACATACAGCGAACCGGTCACCAGCACCGGATCGTCGCCCCCGATGGCGGCAGCCACCGCCTCGGCCACGCTGTCGTGGGCCTCGATCGGGCCGTCCACCAGACCCTCGAACGCAGCCGCCACCTCGGCGCTCGGCAGGGCGCGCTCCGAATCGGCGGCTGCCACCGTGTGGACGGCCGTCGCCACCGGCGCCAGGGTCTCCACCATGGAGGCGATGTCCTTGTCCGCCATGACCCCGAACACCAGGCGCCACCCGGTGGTGGGGAACTCCTCGGCCAGAGCCGAGGCCAGGCCGTCCACCCCCTGGGGATTGTGGGCGCCGTCCAGCATCACCACCGGGTGACGCCGGGCGATCTCCATCCGACCCGGCAGCACAATGCCGGCCGTTGCCTCGACGACCGCGTCACGGTCGAGGCCCCGCCCGAGGAGAGCCTCGACCGCGCCGAGGGACACGGCCAGGTTGTCGAGCTGATGCCGGCCGTGCACATGCAACGGGAGATCCTCATACGTGTCGTAGATGCCCTCAACCGTGGTCAGCCAACCCCCGACCGCCTGGACCGCCTCCCCGACCCGAAAGTCCTCGCCGAGGCGCAGCCACGCCGCCCGCTGGTCGGCGACGCGTCGGGCGACGACGGCGGCGGCCTCGTCGGCGAGCCGACCGGTCACCAGCGTGCCGCCCTCGGGGAGAATGGCCGCCTTCTCACCGGCGATGGCGCCGAGGGTGTCCCCGAGGTACTGGGTGTGCTCGAGTCCGATCGTGGTGATCACCGCCACCGTGGCATCGGCCGCGTTGGATGCATCGAGCCTGCCGCCCAGGCCCGTCTCCACCACCGCCACGTCCACCGCCCGCTCGGCAAACCAGGCAAACGCCAGCGCCGTGGTGACCTCGAAGTAGGTGACCGGATCGCCGCTGCGCTGCTCCCACAACTCGACCAGCGGTCCGATCTCTTCGATCATCCCGGCGAACTCTTCGGGTCGCATCACCTCGCCGCCCACCTCGTAGCGCTCGGCCACGGACTGCAGATGCGGCGACGTGAACAGGCCGGCCACCAGTCCGTGCGCACCGCAGATCGCAGCCGCCATGCGCGACGTCGAAGTCTTCCCATTGCTTCCGGCGACGTGGACGATCGGATAGCCCCGATGCGGATCGGCCAGCACGTCGAACAGACCGGAGATCCGCTCCAGCCCCGGTTTCACTCCGGTCCCGATGCGCCGGTCCAGGAAGGCGAGGGCGTCGGTGTAGTCCGTGGCTCTACCCCAGGTCGTCGAGCTGTGCCCGCAATCGGGAGACCTTGGACCCCAGTTCGGCCGCCTTCTCGCGTTCCTTGGAGACGACCTCGGCCGGGGCCCGTTCCACGAACTGCGGATTGGCCAGCTTCTTCTCGATACGGGCCAGCGTCTCGGCGGCATCGTCGGCATCCTTGCGCAGCCGAACCCGCTCGTCCTCGACGTCGACGATCCCCTCCAGCGAGATGAAGGCCTGCACCTCTCCGGCTGCGACCCGGGTGAAGGCCTCCCCGCTCGGTTCACCTTTGGCCGTTTGCGGCGACACGGCGGCGAGGGCCTCGAACTGCCGATCCCACCAGTCTTCCGCCTCCCCCGCCGGGTCGACGAGGGTCACCGTCAGTGGGTGACGGGGCGAGAGGCCGTGCTCGGCTCGGAAGCGCCTGATACCGACCACCAGCGCCCGGAAGTCCTCGAAGCCGAGGGGCGCTTCATAGGCCGGCGGATCCGGCCAGGCGGCACCGGCGAGCAGCCGATCGCCTCCCACCAGGTGCGACCACAGCTCTTCGGTGAGGTAGGGAATCACCGGATGGAACAACTTGAGGAGGTCGCGCAGCACGATCCCCACCGTGTGGGCCGCCGTGGCGGCCTCGTCACCACGCAGCGGGGTCTTCGCCATCTCGAGATACCAGTCGAAGACCTCGGACCAGGCGAAGTTGTACAGCAGGCCGTAGGCGTCGCTGAATCGGTACTCCTCCAGGAGGTCGTCGACCCGGCGATACGTCTCGTGGAGCCGGGCCAGCACCCAGCGTTCCTCGGGCTCGGGGTCGTCGGGATAGCCGCCGTCGGCCGGCAGGTCGACGCCCTCGAGATGAGGAACGGCGAAACGGACAGCATTCCACAGCTTGTTGCCGAAACGCCGGGCTGCATCGACCCACTCCACCTGGAAGGGAACGTCGTGACCGGGAGAGGCCGCCTGGATGAGGGCCAGCCTCAGGGCATCGGCCCCGTGCTCCCCGACCACCTCGAGGGGATCCAGGGCGTTGCCGAGCGACTTCGACATCTTCCTGCCGTCGGCGGCCCGGATCAGACCGTGGATCACCACATCGGGGTAGGGCGGCTTCCCCGGGAAGTGGAGGCCCATCTTGATCATCCGCGCCACCCAGAAGTAGATGATGTCGTAGGCCGTCACCAGCACGGAGTTGGGATAGAACTTCGCCAGATCTCCCGTGTCGTCGGGCCACCCGAGCGTCGAGAAGGGCCACAACGCCGACGAGAACCAGGTGTCCAACACATCGGGGTCTTGCACCAGATCGGTCGATCCGCAAGCGCAGGTCGTGGGATCGGTCTCGGCAACGGTCACCTCGCCGCAGTCGGCACAGGTCCACGCCGGAATCCGGTGGCCCCACCAGATCTGGCGTGAGATCGTCCAGTCCCGGAGATTCTCCATCCAGTGGAAGTAGTTGTTCTCCCACCGCTCGGGGATGAAGCGCATCTCACCGCGGCGCACCGTCTCGATTGCCGGGATCACCAGCGGCCGCACTTTCACGAACCACTGATCGGAGAGATAGGGCTCCACGGCGGTGTGACAGCGGTAGCAGTGACCCACCGAGTGGTGATGCTCCTCGATCTTGCGGAGGACGCCGTCGGCGGCGAGGGCCTCCTTGACCGCCTCCCGGGCGGCATAGCGATCGAGCCCGGCGAACCTCCCCCCGGCCTCGGTGACCACCGCCTCCTCATCGAGCATGGCGATTGCCTCGAGGCCGTGACGCTCGGCGATCTCGTGGTCGAGCGGATCGTGCGCGGGAGTGACCTTGACGGCACCGGTGCCGAACTCGGGATCCACCCCTTCGTCGGCGACCACCGGGATCTTGCGACCCAGCAGGGGCAGTCGGACGGTCTTGCCGACTTGGTCTCGGTACCGTTCGTCGTCGGGATGCACCGCCACCCCGGTGTCGCCGAGCATCGTCTCCGCCCGGGTGGTGGCGACGGTGACCGCCCCCGAGCCGTCGGTGAACGGATAGTCGATGTACACGAGTTCGCCGGTGGTGTCCTCGTGTTCGACCTCGATGTCGCTCAGCGCGGTGTGGCACCGGGGACACCAGTTGATGATCCGGTTCCCCCGATAGATCAGCCCCTCCTCGTAGAGGCGCACGAACACGGTCCTCACGGCTCGGGACAGACCCTCGTCCATCGTGAAGCGTTCCCGGGTCCAGTCACATGAAAACCCCATGCGGCGGATCTGCTCGGTGATCCGCCCCCCCGATCGAGCCTTCCAATCCCACACCCGCTCGATGAAGGCCTCCCGCCCCAGGTCGTGACGCGTCTTCCCCTCGGCGGCGAGTTCCCGCTCCACCACGTTCTGAGTGGCGATCCCGGCGTGATCGCTGCCCGGCACCCACAGTGCCGCAAAGCCCTGCATCCGCTTACGCCGGGTGATGACGTCCTGCACCGAGAGGTTGAGGGCGTGGCCCATGTGCAGGGAACCGGTCACATTGGGGGGTGGGATGACGATGCAGAACGGGGCACCGTCGGGGTTGTGCTCAGGCCGAAAGACGCCGGCCGACTCCCACCGGTCGTACCAGTGCGCTTCGACCCGTTGCGGGTCGTACGCCGCCTCCATCGGTCCCGTCACTCATGAGGGCGCCATCTTAGACCCGTGTGCGAGCGGCCCCCAGAAATGGAGGAGGGCCGGCGCCGAAGCGCCCGCCCCACCCCCAG
>JBFELU010000104.1:0-5782 GCA_041551965.1 Acidimicrobiia bacterium | reverse complement strand
GTGGGGGATTCCCTATCGCGACGATGCCCCGCCGCAACCGGGCGACGTGCCCCCACCGCCACCTGGCGATGTGACCCCGCCGCCACCGGGCGATGTGACCCCGCCGCCACCTGGCGATGTGACCCCGCCCCCGCCGGGCGACGTGCCCCCACCACCGCCGCCCCCGGCCTGAGCGACGATGCGATCCTGGATACGTGATCACCCCGTCCTGGCGGGCGGGGTGACCTTGGTGCTGGTGGCCGGCGCCGTGACGGCGACCGTGCTGGGACGGGGACTCCTGCTCTGGATGATCTGGGCCGGCCTCGCCGTGGCGGCCGTGGTGGTTCTCATCGGGCTCCCGGAGGAACCCCCCTAGCCACCAAGAGCAGTCTCGCCGACTTCATTCCGTGGTGGCGTGTTCCGCTTCGTGCTCGGCGATCTTGGCCCGGACCTCGTCCATGTCGAGGGCCTTGGTCTGGCCGATGAGATCCTCGAAGGCATCGGGGGGGAGGGCGCCGGGCTGGGCGTAGAGGACGATGTTGTCCCGGAAGATCATCAAGGTGGGAATCGACCGGATCCCGAAGGCCTGTGCCAGCTCGGGCTGGGCCTCGGTGTCGACCTTGCCGAAGACGATGTCGGTGTGCTCGCCGGAGGCGCTCTCGAAGGTGGGGGCGAACTGCCGGCAAGGCCCGCACCATGCTGCCCAGAAGTCGACGATCACGGTCTCGTTGTCGGTGATGGTCGACTCGAAGTTGTCCTTGGTCAGTTCCAAAGTGGCCATGTTCTCTCGCTGCTCCTTGGTGTTCCGGTCACCCCAACCCCTTGGGGGGCGCCGACATTCCCGTCTCCGTCCTACGCTTCGGTCATGGCAGCGATTCGGCGGCTCACCGATTCCTGTGTGGTGGTGACGACGGACGGCGGCGCCACTCTGTTCGATCCCGGTTTTCACACCTTCGACTCCGGCGCGGTGGACCTGGACTCGATCGGCGACATCCAGCGGGTGCTGATCACCCACGAGCACCTCGATCACGTGAAGCCCGAGTTCGTGATGTGGCTCCGGGATCGCAGCGATGACGTGACCGTCTACGCCAATCCGTCGGTGGCGGAGCTGCTCGCTCCTCACGACGTCGCGGTGGAGACCGGGTGTCCCGACGGCGTGACCTTTGAAGATGTGACCCACGAGGTCACGCCCATGGGAACGGCTCCTCCCAACCGCGCCTTCACGATCGATGGCGTGTTCACCCATCCGGGGGACAGCTACCAGCCGAACCACGCCGCTCCGGTGATGGCGCTGGGGTTGATCGTGCCGTGGGGAACGGCGCGGGCCTCGATCGAGTTCGCCGTCCGCCTGGCGCCGCGACAGGTGGTGCCGGTCCACGACTTCTACCTCGACGAAGCCGGCCGGGCGTGGATCACCGGGCTGGCCGCCGGGGTGCTCGCCGAGCACAACATCGAGATGATCCGACTCGCCTGGGGCGAGACGGCCACGGTGTAGGTCGTCGCCTCGGCATGGGGCCTCGGAAGGGTATACTTTCGTCACAGTGACGAAACAACCCGAGACGACGCCCTGCGCCTGGTGCGGGGTGGTGCTGGTCATCGGCGGGCGCCAGGGCCGACCGCGACGCTACTGCCGTCGCTCCCACCGCCAGCGCGCCTACGAGGCCCGGCGACTGGCCGAGCGGATGGGTCTCGACAGCGGCGACACTCTGGTCGCCACCAATGACCTGGAGCGGGTCCGGGACCGGCTCTATGTCCTGGAGAGCGCCCTGGACGACGTGGAAGCCGATCTCCGGGGCGCGGCACCCGTCGAGGAATACCGCCGGGCCTTTCAGCATCTCTATGCGGCGGCGGCCCAGTTGCGCGGGAGCGCCCCCGAGCCCCGGGCCCGCTGGTAGCGCCCGAGCCCCGGGGATCTGATGGGATGCGCCCATAATCCACGTTATGTCAAATAACCTCGAACAACGCCCCTCGGGCTTCGGTCCGGGGGCGCTACTCCCCTCCCCGGGGCAGCGAGGGGATCGACGGGGGCCACGGCAATCCGAGAGTCCGAGAGAATCGCGTTCGTGGAGTGGTCGAACCCGAGAAGTCAGAGTTCGGCGGCGAGGTCGGGTCCGCGGCGAGCGTAGACGAAGGTGGTGGCGGCGATGAAGGTGAGAATGACGAGCTCTCCCCCATCCTCGAGTGCGGCCTCGCCGGGGATGGCGGAGAGAGCCATGTCGGCGGCGACGCCGAAGAGAGCCATGAGGGCGGTGAGGGGCAGGAGCAATCGGGTGAGGCGCGAAGGTGCCGGAGAGGGATGGCGCCGCTCGGCCCAGAGGAGTGCCGTGAGGGAGATCACTCCGACGACGGCGTAGACCGTCATCTCACCCGCATCCTGGGGCGGGCGGCCGCCGAGGCCGCCGCCCACCGTCTCGGCGATCCGGGCGCCGAGGCGTTCGTGGATCCTGAGCGCGTCGTCGAACGTCAGATACAGGTAGATCGCCCCCCACGCGGCTGCGGGAGCGAGGCGCCACCGCCGGGCCGCTGCGAGGAGCATGGCGGCCACCACGCCGCTCTTGGCGTAGCCGTAGAGCTCCGGGACGCCCCCCTCGGTCTGCAGGCTCAGTCGGAATGCCCCCGGAAAGCCGTAGTCGGTGGCCTGGATCAACCCCTCGATGATGATGAAGACCACGTCGAGGGCGAGCATGGCCAGCAGCACCCGGGCCAAGGGGCGGCGGAGCAGGATCCGCGCCACCGCGCGGAATCCGGCCCCCATCCCGCTTGGGGGATCCTCGGCCGGATGGCGGTGGGGTACGACCAGGAGGTCGCGACGATCCATCACGCGGGTATCGGCACGTCAGGGGGAAGAGTGAAGCCGCCAGAAGGGCCCGAAACAGGCCTCTCCCCTCCCCCACTGGCAGGATGGGGTCATGGCGGCGACCCCGGCGATCGACCTCCTCGAGCAGCGCAACGTTCCCCACGTCGTGCACACCTATGAGCTGGCGTCCCCCGACGAGCCAACCTACGGCGAAGCGGTGGCCGTGATGCTCGGCATCGCACCGGAGCGGGCCTTCAAGACCCTGGTGGCCGAGGTCGACGGCGAGCCCACCATGGCGATCGTGCCGGTGGCCGCCCGACTCTCGCCCAAGAAGCTGGCGCGGGCCCGGGCCGGCAAGCGGGCCGGCATGATCGACCCGTCGGTGGCCGAGCGGCTCACCGGCTACGTGACCGGGGGCATCAGCCCATTCGGCCAGAAGCGCCGCTTGCCGACGGTGATCGACGACTCGGTCGAGGGGTGGGACACGGTGTTCGTGAGCGGTGGTCGTCGCGGAATCCAACTCGAGGTGGCGCCCGCCGACCTGATCGACTTGCTGGGCGCATCGGTGGCGGACCTCAAGACCTGAGAGAATCGGTCTCGTGATCTCCGATACCTGTTCCTGCGGAGAAGAGCTCGAAGCCCCGGACTTCGAAGGTCTGGTGGAGGCGGTCGTCGGCCACTTCGATGCCGCTCACCCCGGGCTCGGGCTGAAGGCGCTGCATGTTCGCGACTATCTCGAGGCCAAGGAGCGGCTCAGCCCCGACGTCGAACGTCTCCCTCGAATCGGACCCGTAGCGATCTCGGAAGTGGAGGCCGAACGTGTCACGGACGTCCTGGCGTTCTTCGATCGGGACGCCTTCGCCGGGAACCCGGCCTGGGCGGCCTGCTACTGCATGTTCCACCACGTCGGGTCCGACGAGCTCTGGTCCGAACGCAGTCGGGCCACGAATCGGGAAGAGTTGCGCGAGCGGCTCCTGAGCGGCGCCACGACGGCCGTGATCGCCACGGTCGAAGACAAGGTGATCGGCTGGTGCAATGCGACCGGGCGGGCTGCGTTCCCGAAGCACGCGGGCGGGTCCGAGCCCGCCGACGAGCTGGTGGGGTCCATCGTCTGTTTCGTGGTCGCTCCCCCCTATCGGGGGCACGGGGTCGCCCGCCGGTTGCTCGATGGGGCCTGTGAGCTCCTGAGGCGCGCCGGCTTCGCCTTCGTCGAGGCGTACCCCACGGCGGACGCTTCGACGGCCGAATCCGCATATCGGGGCACGACCTCCCTCTACGGGGCGGCCGGATTCGACGACGTGGGCGATGGCGTGATGCGCCGCTCACTGACGTAGTCTGGCCGGTGATGACCGCCCGCCCGATCGACGTCGAGGCGGCCCGGCTGGTGCTGGAGACCAGGTGGGCGGCCCTGGCGACCGCCGGTGAGCGCGGCCCGCTGGCATCGATGGTGGCCTATGCCGCCGAGCCGGGGTTGAGCGGTCTGCTCCTCTTCTTGAGCGGGCTGTCGGAGCACACTCGCAACCTGATGACGGCGCCCGGGTGCTCGCTGGCCGTGAGCCGCCCCGATCCCGGGGTCGGCGATCCCCAGACCCTGGCGCGAGTCACGCTGAGCGGCTCCGCCTCCCCCCTGGCGCGCGACGGGGGCCAGTTCACCGAGCTGTGGCCCGTGTACGCGTCGGCGTTCCCCGAGGCAGTTCCCCGGCTCGGCCTTCCCGACTTCGTGCTGTTCCGCTTCCGGATCCACACCGCCCGGTACGTCGGTGGCTTCGCTCGGGCCTTCACGATCAGCGGAGAGCGTCTCGCCCACGGAGCCGCAGAGGAATGAGCGACGCCACTCCCACCGCCGATCTCGGCGCGCTCCTGGCCGGCATCGAGGACCTGTCCGGCACCGTCTCCCGGAATTCCCGCTTCTGGGCCGGGGTGGCGCTCATCACCGCCCCGGTGGCCTGGGTGCTCATGCTGCGCCGCTGGATCTTCGACGGCATCGGCCCGTTCCTCGCCTGGCTCCCCTTGTTGGTGGTGATGATGGTCCCCGGCGTGCTGCTCTTCGGGTTTGCGAGCCGGGTGCGACGCCTGGGGGCCCTTCCCGATCGGGTCAGCGGCGAGATCGCCGAGCTGGTGCAGCGGGCACGATCGGACGGGGGCGTGTCGCCGATCTCCCCCGCACCGGGCTCGGCGGGCTGCGGGGCCTGCTGGCATCCCTCCAGGGACTCGGGGGCTCGGGGGCTACGGGGACGGTATCGGGGGCATCGTGGCCGGCGTCGCCGGCACCTTCCGACTCTTCAATCCCCTCTATCTCCTGTTGGTTGCGCTGGCGGCACTGGGCGCCGGGGCTTTGGCCATCCTGGCGGTCGTGGTGGCCGTCGTCGTGATCGTCTGATCGACGGTAGGGGCCCCGATCCCGGTAACCTCGGGAACCCGTCCGAGGCGCGCACATGATCATCGACGGTTTCGTCCACCAGTTGCCCGACAACGACCCCGACGAGACTCGGGAGTGGCTCGACGCGCTGGATCAGGTCATCGAGGTCGGCGGCCGGTCGCGTGCTCAGTTCCTGATGGCGAAGATGATCGAGCGAGCACGATCGCAGAACGTCGGTGTGCCCGCCTCCGTGAGCACGCCGTACATCAACACGATTCCCCCGGAGCGGGAGGCGTGGTTCCCCGGCGATGAGTACCTCGAGAAGCGCATCAGGCGATTCATCCGGTGGAACGCCGCGGTGATGGTGATCAAGGCCAACGAAGCCGCCGAGGGAATCGGGGGGCACCTGTCGACCTTTGCGTCGTCGGCGGCCCTCTACGAAGTCGGCTTCAACCACTTCTTCAAGGGCAAGAAAGATGGCCAACCCGGGGACCACGTCTACATCCAGGGTCACGCCGCCCCCGGCATCTACGCCCGCGCCTTCCTGGAGCACCGCCTGGATGAAGCCCAACTTCTGCGCTTCCGCCGTGAGATCGGCGGCGGCGGGCTGTCCTCCTATCCCCACCCCCGGTTGATGCCGGAGTTCT
>JBFELU010000103.1:0-6206 GCA_041551965.1 Acidimicrobiia bacterium | reverse complement strand
CGATCCGTCAGCAACGGAGACCGCTGCGATGAGGGCTACTGGAGAGCTGAGCTAGCCTCACCCAATCACGTAGCGGCGCAGGTGGTCCTCGGTGCTCGTCTCGCTCTCCTCACCGGTGACCACCAGCCACAGCGCCCCGTCCCCCGACTCGGCGATGTCGCCGACGCTGACGAACCCGATCGGCACCTCGTCGACGACGGCGGCCGTCATTGCCTCGAGATCGAGGTGGACCAGCCTCCCGTGAAAGGCGTCGAACCCGAACAGTCCGCTCGAGGTGAGCTCGAGGGTGGTGAACCTGGCCGGGAACCCCTGGTTCTTGTCCGGGTAGATCACCGCACCGATGGTGGTCATCTCACCGGTGTCGGGGTCGATGGAGGCCAACTCCTCGCCGGCCACCAGGATCGTGCCGTCATCGAGGAGCACCATGGCGTCGGCTCCCGGCAGGGAGAACGTCTGGGCCGGACCTCCATTGAGGTCGAGCCCCGTCACAGTGTCGCCCGTGATGTCGCTTCCCCACAGGGTTTCGCCGACGAGCAGCAGGTCGCTGGGGGAGCTCCTGAAGTCGACGTCGAACTGCTCGACGACCTCACCGGTGGTCGCGTCGACCTGCAGCAGCCCGGGATACCCGAGCGACCAGACCGCGCCGCGGGTCTCGATGAGGCTGCTCCCCAGAGTCACCCCGTCGGCGATCGACCAGGTCACCTCGTTGGTCGCCGCCTCGACGAACTCCAAGGTGCTGTGGAAGTTGTCACCGAACCAGACCCCGAGCCCCGACGGATCGACGACCAGGCCTATCGGCCGCCCGTCATCGGGGATCCTGGCGATCTCCGTTCCGGAGAGGTCGTAGCGGGCGATGAAGGCCTCGCCGTCGTTGGCGGCGTCTCCCACGCTGACCCAGACATCGGACTCGCCTGCCGCCACCCGAGCGACGTTGAGCTCGCCGTAGCCGGCCACCAGTTCCGGCTCGATACGCGCGCCATCCAGATCGATGGTGAACGCCCCGGCGGTTGCCGCCGCAGTGGTTGTCGTCACTTCACTGGTGGTCGTCGCAGCCGCCGTCGTCGCCGATGCTGTCGGGGCGGTGTCCTCCGAACCTCCTGAGTCATCGCCCCCGCAGGCGGCGATGACGATTCCCAAGACCAGTGGTGTGATCAGCAGACGTGCGTTCACGATCTCCGCTCCCTGTTGCCTTCTCTGCTCACCCGTGGCGGGCGTGGCCCGGATGATGACAGTTTGCCGGTGGTAGGTCTAGGCGGCCTGCCGCCTCGACGCCGCCTGGATCGGGGACGGGTGGGACGATCTCCTGCACGGATCCAAGGGAATCCCTGGCCTACCCGAGGAGCGCACTCCCACTCGGGCCAGCGTTACCCAACGTCGCCGGAGCATCGTCCGCTCCCGCTCTGGCTGCAGCGAGTCCTCAGCCTGAGATGACCACATGCTCCTCGGCCCATGCCGCAACCACAGTGGACAGGTCCATGAAAGTTGCCGCGTCGGCGATCACCTCGGCCCATTCGGGGGTCGCAGTCGCGGCGGCCGCCGCATCGAAGCTATCGAACCACGCCTCACCGAGTCCGGTGTAGGGGATGCCGCTGCCCTCGGGGCTCCGCACACAATGATCCTGCACATACCTGCGGATTCCTGGCACCCGGCGTACCAGCGCTGCATGCTCGTCACGCCAATACCTCAACGCCTCGTCCTCGGAGACGTCCTTGCGAGCGTGCCACATCGTCAACCGCTTGATCACGATCACTCCCTCCGCCCGATGAGACGGAGAACCTAATCGAGACCCACAGGTCAGCCAGATACTGATGGTCGAGCAAGCGGGCCGCAGCCTGCCACGGCTGAGGAGGCGGTCGAGGCCAGTTGGACTCCTCGACGGGGGTGGGGTCCCCTCGCCGGTCCGGGTGGAGCGGTTGCCGTCAGGGCGGAAGACCTGGGCTACTCGATGGGTAGGGACGGGCCAACGACACGTGCGATCTTGAGGGTTCCTCTCCCCAGCCACCACCTCCCACTCACGAACGAACACCCGGAACAGGCAGTGTGGCGGACCTGGCTTGGGCCAGCGTCACGAATCTCACCCGAGGGGACTGGTATATGCTCCCCATATGGAGAGTGAGCCAGGCCGGGACATTTCCTCCGCCGACGAGACCCCCGAGTCCTCCGCCGAAGAGACCCCCGAGCAGCAACGGCTTCGCGAGGGCGAGGAGGCGGAGGAGAGGCGGCTTCGGGATCGCGAGGTGGCCGAACAACAACGTCTTCGAGATCGGGAGGAAGCGGAGAAGCAGCGCCGTCGGGAACGAGATTCCGCCGAGTAATCCGAACAGTCGGCGCCCCTGAACGGAGAGAGAGGCGGAAATCCCCCGGCCGGGGTGATCTCACCCGACGCGGGTCTACGCGGTCACCGCAAAGCACTCGGCCATGCGCCCGTCGGGCAGCGACTCCAGGAGAGGTTGCTCCACCCGACACCGGTCGTGCACCAGGGAACACCGATCCTGGAACGAGCAGCCGGTGGGAAGATCCGTCGGACTCGGGGTCTCACCCTCGAGGATGATCCGCTGGGCCCGATGGTCGAGGTCCATCGTGGGCACCGCCGACAGCAGGGCCTTGGTGTAGGGGTGCTGGGGGTCCTCGAAGATCTCCTCGGTCGGAGCCATCTCCACGATCCGACCCAGGTACATGACGGCCACCCGATCGGCGATCCGCCGCACCGTGCTCAGGTCGTGGCTGATGAACAGATAAGCCACGTCACGCTCTCGTTGAATCGAGCGAAGGAGGGCGATGATCCGGCCCCGCACCGATTGATCGAGGCTCGAAGTCGGCTCGTCGAGCACCACCAGATCGGGGTTGGGCATGAGGGCCCGGGCGATCGCCACCCGCTGCTGCTGGCCACCCGACAATTGGCGGGGGCGCCGGGGCCGGTAGATGGGTCCCAGGCCGACGAGTTGCAGCACTTCGTCGATGCGGGCATCGATCTCGTCGGGGTCCGCAACCTTCAGCAGACGAAGGGGTTCCGACAGCGTGGTCACGATCTTCATGCGGCGATTGAGCGATTGGGCCGGGTGCTGGAACACCATCTGCACCCGGCGCCGGTACTCGGCCCGCGCCAGCCGCCCGTCGAGCGGCTCTCCGTCGAAGATGATCTCGCCTCCGGTTGCTTCCTGCAGCCCCACCACGACCCGGCCCAGAGTGGTCTTGCCACATCCCGACTCACCGACGAGACCCAGCGTCTCGCCATGGTCGATCGTGAGATCGACACCCCGCACCGCCGGTACGGCGTTGTGCCCGTGGCCGAAGGTCTTGTGGAGGTCCCGGACCTCAAGGAGCGCCAATCGACTCCTCCTTCCGGTGCAAGAAGCACGACGACCGATGTGCCTCGGCGACCTCATACAGCGGTGGGAACTCCCCGCACGCCTCGAAGGCGCTGGGGCACCGGTGACCGAAGCGGCATCCCATCAGGGCGAAGTTGACGTCCTCCTCGACGACCCGCGGGTCCACCTCGCGCTCCACCGAGTCGAACAGGTACTTGGTGTAGGGGTGTTGCGGATTGGTGAACACCTCCCGCAGGGTCCCGGTCTCCATCACCTGCCCCCCGTACATCACGGTGACCCGATCGCACATCTCGGCGATGGCCCCCAGGTCGTGGGTGATGAACAGCACCCCACAGCCTGTCTCCGCCACCAGGTCCTTGATCAAGTCGAAGATCTGGGCCTGAATGGTCACATCGAGGGCGGTCGTCGGCTCGTCGGCGATGAGAATCCGCGGCTTGCACGCCAGCGCCATGGCGATCATCACTCGCTGGCACATGCCGCCCGACAGCTGGTGTGGATACGCCCGGGCCACCCGAGCGGCGCCGGGAATGCCCACGTGTCTCAGCGTGTCGACGGCGGTGTTGCGGGCCTCGCTCCGGGGGAGGTCCTGGTTGATCTCGAGAACCCGGGCGATCTGCCGCCCCACTCGCATGGTGGGGTTGAGCGCATCGCGGGGGTGCTGGAAGATCATCGTCATCTCGCTGGCGGTCCGCGACACCTCGCCCGTCTCCGGGTCGACGAGATCGCGGCCTTCCAGGGTCACGTTGCCCTTCCGCATCTCGATACCCGCCGGCAGCAGGCCCATGATGGCCAGCGAAGACATGGTCTTGCCCGAGCCGGACTCACCCACCAGGCCCATGATCTCGCCCGGCTCGACGGTGAGGCCCACCTCGCGCAGCAGCGTCTGCGGGTTGTGCTTCACCCCGACGGTGATATCGGCGACTTCGAGGAGGCTCACAGCGTCTCCGCCCCGAGGTCGTCACCGATGAACTGGAAGGCCATGGCGGCCGCCACGATCATCCCGCCCGGGAACAGAGCGGTCCACCACTGGCCGGTGATGATGTCGGGGGCGCCTTCGGCGACCATGACGCCCCACTCTGCCGTCGGGGGCCGAATCCCGACACCCAAGAAGGCGAGCCCGGCGACGGTCAGAATCGCCCACCCCGCCACCAGAGCCGCCTGGACAAAGGATGGACCCATCGAATTGGGAAGGACGTGGCGGAACGCAACCCGCCAGGGCCGGTTGCCGGCGAGCTTGGCCCCGTCGACGTATTCGAGCTCCCGCTCCGCCAGAACCTGGGCGCGGGTGAGCCGGATGAAATAGGGGATGTAGGCAACGGTCACCGCGATCACCACGTTCATGGTGCTGTTCCCGATGGCGGCCACGAGGATCAGAGCGAGCACGAATCCGGGGAAAGCCAACACGACGTCGGTGAATCGCATCAGGATCTCGTCGACCCAGCCGCCGAAGTAACCGGACACGACCCCGATGGCCGACCCGATGACCATCGCCGACACCGCGATCGCCACCCCCACGGTGATGTCCAGCCGAGCGGCGTGCACCGCCCGGGCAAACACGTCCCGGCCGAACTTGTCGGTGCCGAACAAGTTGTCGCCGGAGGGCGCCTGATAGAAGTTCGCCGGGTCGGTGACCCGCGGATCGTCGACGAAGAAAGGGCCGACGATCGCCAGCAGCGCGTAGAGGCCGAGGATGATCGCCCCGACTACCAGCAGGGGCTTGCGCCGCCACAGCGGGAGCCGGATCGCCTCCTCGGACATCTCCGGAGCCACGAAGTCCCGATCGGGATCCGGCGACGTCATGCCGAGACCTTCTTGCCGAGCCTGATGCGGGGGTCGATCCAGGCGTAGACGAGATCGATCACGACATTGAGGGCGACATACAGAATGCCCACCACGATCACGAACCCCTGGAGTGCCTCGAGGTCGTTCACCTGGATGGCGTTGTAGGCGTACCGGCCCACCCCGGGCCAGGCGAACAGGAACTCCACGATGATGTTGCCGCCCAGCATGTAGCCGAACACGATGCCGATGGCGGTCGTCACCGGGAGCAGCGCATTGCGGAAGCCGTCCCGGAACAGGATCTGCCAACGGGAGACACCGATGGCTTCCGCCGTCCTGACGTGCTCGCTCTCCAGCGTCTCGATCATCGAGGCCCTGACCATCTTCAGGATCGGGGCCGCCAGCACCAACCCCAGGGTGAGCACCGGCAACGCCAGGTATCGGAACGCCTCGACCATCACGCTCCACTGGCCGCGGACGGCGGCGTCGATGGTGTAGAAGCCGGTGATCGTGCCCGGGGGCTCGGTTCCCACGGCGAGACGATCGATCGGCCCGGGGAACCACCGAAGCCGGTAGAACAGGAAGTAGATCAACAGCAGCCCCAGCCAGAACAGGGCCATCGACGATCCCAGCACGGCGAAGACCCGGGCCACGCTGTCGACCCAGGTTCCCTTCCGGGCCGCGGCGATGATGCCGAATGGGATCCCGATCAGTGCCGCCAGAAGGACCGCATAGAACGCCAACTCCAGCGAGGCGGGGAGCCGCTCCAGGAGTTCGTCGGTGACGTCGCCGTTGGTGCGGATCGAGATCCCCAGGTCGCCGGTGAACACGCCGGACATGTAGTCGGTGAACTGCTCCCACATGGGATCGGAGAGGCCGTACTTCTCGGCGATCTCGGCGACCGTCTCCTCATTGGCATAGGGGCCGGCCCTGACCACCGCCGCATCGCCGGGGAGAACGCGCACGATGAAGAACACGATGATCACGATGCCCACCACGGTGGCCACCGAGATCAACAAGCGCCTACCGAGGTACCTCCACATGTGCCGTCTCTCTTACCCACTGTGTGTGAGTGGCCGGGCCCCATGAGGGGCCCGG
>JBFELU010000102.1:0-6575 GCA_041551965.1 Acidimicrobiia bacterium | reverse complement strand
GGGGCTTGGGCCGGTTCGGATTTGTAGCAAGGCGACTGCTGCAGACGATCCCGATGCTCTTCGGCATCGTGCTGGTGGTCTTCCTGGTGCTGCAGGTCACACCCGGTGATCCCGCCCGTCAAGTTGCCGGGTTGCGGGCCACGCCGGCCGAGCTCGATGAGGTCCGTGACGACCTGGGCTTGAACGATCCGGTCTTCGTCCAGTACGCCCGCTACGTGGGCAACGTGATCCAGGGCGATCTCGGTTACTCGTACAAATCGAAGCAGGCCGTCACCGACATCATCGCGCCGCGGATCGTCGTCACCGCCTGGCTGCTGGGGTTCGGGGTGCTGTTCACGGTGCTGATCAGTGTCCCTCTCGGGGTGCTATCCGCCTTACGCAAGGACAGGCCGACGGATCACATCATCCGCGGGCTGGGCCTCGTGGGCCTCAGCATGCCGGCGTTCTGGACGGGTGTGATCCTGCTGTTGCTGGTGGCCTTGCGGTTCGAATTCTTCCCGCCGGGAGGCTTCGGCGATTCCACCTGGGATCACTTCCGTTCGGTCCTCTTGCCGGCACTGACGCTGGCGATCGCGTCGTCACCGTTCATCATCCGCGGTTTGCGCGCCGCCATGATCTCGGTGCTGGAGTCCGATTACGTGTCGACCGCCCGCTCCATCGGTGTTGCCGGCGGGCGGTTGGTACGCAAGTTCGTCCTCCGAAATGCGGCCGGCCCGGGAGTGACCCTGGTGGCGATCGAGGTGGGCTACCTGTTGTTCGGGGCGGTGGTCATCGAGACGACCTTCGCCCTCCCCGGATTGGGGCAGGGGATCGTTATCGCGGCACGGGGTCGCGACCTGCCGACCGTGCAGGGCTACACCCTGCTGTTCGCTCTGATCGTGGTGGCGGTCTATCTCCTCTCCGACATCATCACCGCCATCCTCGACCCCCGTGTGGAGATCGACTCATGATCGATCCCGAGCACGCGTACGACCTCGAGCCCACCGCCGAAGCGGACCGGGGTCCTGTCGATGAGCGCCCCCTCTGGCAGAGACTTCCGAAGAAGGTCTGGGTGGGGGTGGGTATCGTCATCGCGTACGTCCTGATCGCCCTCTTGGCGCCGGTGCTGGCCCCCCACGACCCGCTCGCCATCAATCCGGCCAATCAGCTGGCCTCACCTTCGGGAGAGCACCTGCTCGGCACCGATCAGCTGGGCCGGGACGTGTTCTCGCGGCTGATCCACGCTGCTCGGGTCGATCTCCCGATCGGCTTCCTCGGCGCCGCGTTCCCGATGATCGCCGGGACGATCCTGGGGGCGCTGGCCGGCTTCTTCGGGCGCTGGACGGACACCGTGATCATGCGGACCGCCGACGTCGTCCAGGCCTTCCCGGCCTACATCTTGGTGATCGTCCTGGTGTTTGCAATGGGCCAGGGCGCTCGGTCGATCCTGGTCGCCTTCACCGTCCTCGCCTGGGTCGTCTATGCCCGCATCGTCCGGGGTGAGGTGCTGCGGGTGAGGGGCCTGGATTACGTGTACGCGGCACGAGTCGCCGGGCTCGGGCGGCTGCGGATCCTTCGGGTCCACGTGATGCCGAACGCCATCAGCCAGACGCTCATCTACCTGCCCAACGACATCGTGTTCGCCACCCTGGCCCTGGCCTCCTTCTCCTTCCTCGGTTTGGGCATCCCGCCGCCGACCCCCGAGTGGGGAGCGATGATCGCCGAGGGCCAGCCGTTCATCCGGACGAACTGGTGGCTGGCCACCGTGCCCGGCCTGGTGATCGTGGTGTTCGGGCTCGGCGTCTCGCTCATCGGCGAGGGCCTCGAAGAGAGATTGCACCGATGAGCAACCGAATCCTCGAGGTGAGCGACCTCAGCGTCACGTTGCAGCGGGCCGGCAAGCCGATCACGCCGGTAGAGGGCGTATCGCTGACCGTTGATCGCGGCGAAGCCCTGGGCATCGCCGGCGAGTCGGGCTGCGACAAGACCCTCACCCTCAAGTCGATCATCGGGTTGCTGCCGCCCGGTGCCGTCGTGGGTGGAGATCTCAGGTTCGCTCTCGACCGGGACGAACCGGTGGCCTACGAGCCGGCCGAGGTCCATGGGCACGGGATCTCGATGATCTCCCAGGAACCGATGACGGCACTCAACCCCACCATGAGAGTCGGAGATCTGATCGCCGAAGGACCCATGGTCCATGCGGGGCTCGATCGGTCCGCTGCCCGGGAGCGAGCTGTGGAGCTGATGCGGATGGTGGGGATACCCACTCCGGAGCGGCGGGCCCGAATGTGGCCCCACCAGCTGTCGGGAGGCCTTCGCCAGCGCGTCATGATTGCGACGGCGCTCTCCACCGAGCCCAAACTCATTCTCTGCGACGAGCCGACCACCGCCCTCGACGTCTCCATCCAGGACCAGATCCTCGGCCTGCTGCAGGACATCCGTACCCGTCTGGACATGTCGATCATCTTCGTTTCTCACGACCTGGCCGTCCTCGGCGAGCTGTGTGATCGCATCGCCATCATGTACGCCGGCCAGGTGGTGGAGGCCGGCCCGGTCGATGAGCTGTTTGCCGATCCCAGGCATCCCTACGCCGAGGCACTGATGCACTCCGTGCCGTCGTTCGCCGAGACGAGCGAGGAGTTGGAGGGCATCGAGGGCAGACCCCCCGATCCGGGCTCCTTTCCCGAGGGCTGCCGATTCGCGCCGCGTTGCGACTACGCCCGCGACGACTGTCGGATCGCCTCCTTCGAGTTGGTCTCGATCGGTCCCGGTCGCGAGACGGCGTGTATCCATCCGGAACTGATTGGTGGCAGGCAGCGATGACCTTCCTCGAAGTCCGCGACCTCACCGTCAAGTTCCGGGTCGGCTCGGCGTTGGTGGCTCGACTGAAGGGGGAGCCGGTCCCCGACCTGGTGGCCGTCGACGGCCTCTCCTTCGCCGTCGGTCGAGGCGAGTCGATCGGGATCGTCGGTGAGTCCGGGTGTGGCAAGTCGACGCTCGCCAAGGCAATCACCGGTCTGGAGCCTCCGGCGTCCGGTTCGATCTGGCTGGACGGCCGGGAACTGACCCAGCGCCGCGATCGAGCCACGAGGCGCCGCACCCAGATGGTGTTCCAGGACCCCAGCTCGTCGCTCAACCCGTCGTTGACCGTCGAGAAGACCCTCAGTGAGCTGCTGCGGGTCCATCGGCTCGTCCCGAAGGATGAGATCGACGATCGGTGCGGGCAACTCATGGATCTGGTCGACCTGCCGAGGGCGCTCCTGAGTTCACGTCCCCGCAGCCTCTCTGGCGGCCAGCGGCAACGGGTGGGAATCGCCCGGGCGCTGGCCCTGGAGCCGGAGGTACTGATCGCTGATGAGGCGGTAGCCGCTCTCGACGTGTCGGTGCAGGCCCCGATCCTCAATCTCCTCAACCAGCTGCGGGATGAACTGGGCCTGACCGTCATGTTCATCTCGCACGACCTGGCGGTGGTGCGGTACGTGAGCGACCGGGTGATCGTCATGTACCTGGGCAAGGCGGTCGAGGATCGCCCGGCGGCCGACCTCTTCGACGATCCTCGCCACCCCTACACCAAGGCACTGATGGCCGCCGCCCCCAAGTTCGGTGTCAAGAAGGCTCCAGGCGAGTCGGCACTCAAGGGTGAGCCACCCAGTGCCCTCGACCTTCCGTCCGGCTGCCGGTTCCGACCCCGTTGCCCCATCGCTCAAGACATCTGCGCCGAGGCCGAGCCCGACCTCACCGGACCCAGCAAGACCCCGCGGGCCGCCTGTCACTTCGCCTGGGAGGGGCCCGGGAACAGCGGGTGACCTTTGCGGCTCAGTAGGTCAGGAACTCGGGGGCCAGGATGATCCCGACTCCTTCGAGCTCGTAGAGGGGGAAGGTCAGGCCGGCGAAGGAGGTCTCCCCCTCGGTCCGCTCGCCGTCACGCATCCGCCTGACGATCGAGAGGTGGAAGCCGCTCCTCATGACCTCGATGAGCTGTGGGCCGTGGGAGCAGTAGTGCCACTCCACCTGCAACTTGCTCACGATCTCGAGGTCTCGCTCCAGCAGCGCGAGGTCCCGGATCAGGAACTCGTCGCCCACGAACGTGTCCCCACCGAACAGGATGGCGTTCTCGTCGTCGTAGAGAGCCAAACCGTCGGGCGAATGGCTGATGGTATGGATCACCCGGAACCGTCGGTTTCCGAGGTCGACGATGTCGCCGTCGGCGAGGAACCGGATTTCGTTCCGCGGAAACGGCGGGATGTGGAAGGTGGCCGGGTCGAAACCCTCTGGTGCCTTCACGCCCGGGTGCGAGCGCAGTGCTCCCCAGTACTCGACGAACATCCCTCCGGCCTCGATGCCTTCGGTCAGCTTGCTGATCGCCCAGGGGTCTTCGATGATCCAGGCCTCATCGAAGTCGGTGTTTCCACCGTTGTGGTCGAGATGGTTGTGGCTGTTGACGACCATCAGCTCGCGATCGGGTAGTCCCTCTTCGCGACGCAGATCCTCGAGCGCTCGGCCGATGCTGGCGATCCCCATTCCCGTGTCGTAGAGGACGTCGCATTTGGAGCCGAGGATCAGGAAGGCGTTGACTTCCTCCTCGTGGCCCGGCTCCCAGAACGCATACACGTCGTTGGGGAGTCTCAGGATCTCGAACCAACCGGTGCTGTTGGGAACCCGCTGTGCCTGTTTCAGGATCTCGTCGAGATCAGGCCGATGGCTGTGGGTCATGAGACGTCCGCTCCTCAAACGAGCCCGGCGCTGGTGCCGAAGTCGATGCTCAAAGCGGCGCCGGTGATCCCTTCCGCCCCGGCGACGAAGGCGACGAGGGCGGCGATCTCCTCTGGTTGTAGGAAGCGCGACGATTGCCCCTGAGGTTGGCCGAGCCGCTGCGTCTCCAGCCAGACCTGCGGATCCTCGCCGCTCGTCTCGGCTTCCTCGGCGAGCATCGGGGTCATCACGTTGCCGGGGCAGACTGCGTTGACCCGCACCCCGTGGGGAGCCAGGTCGAGCGCCATCGCCTTGGTCATGAGGATGAGCCCGCCCTTGCTGGCGCAGTAGATCGAGTGATCGGGAAGACCGATGAGGCCGGCGTCCGAGGCCACGTTGACGATCGATCCGCCCGATTCGATGAGATGGGGGATGGCGGCCTTCGAGATCAGGAAGGCGCCTTTGAGGTTCACAGCCATGACGGTGTCCCAGTCGTCCTCCGACAGCTCCGTGGGGAAGCCTTTGCGGATCACTCCGGCGCTGTTGACCAGGAGATCGAGCCGGCCGAAGTGCTCGACGGTGGTGGCGACGGCGGCGCTGCACGACTCGGCCGAGGTGACATCGAGCGTGAGGGGGAGGAGTGAGTCGCTCCCCTCGATGGACGAACGTGCCCCGGCGGCGACTCGCCACCCGTCGTCGACCAGGCACCCCGTCGTCGCAGCTCCGATGCCGCTGCTCGCTCCGGTCACCAGGGCCACCCGCTGCTCGTGGTCGGTCATGGAGTTCTCCTGTTTACGCAAAGTGATAGCGCCGCCCCAGCGGCACCTCGGTCACCGGGTCGAGGCGGGCCGGACGGCCGTCGATCAACACGGGACCGTCGCCCGATGGAACCTCGACGGTGGGCACGGCTGTGTTGTGCAGCATGTCAGCCCGGGTGAGGTGGCGCGTGCCGCGGACGGCTTCGATCGAGCGTCCCGGCAGGGTCTCGGCCAGACCGGAATCCAGGGCCATCGCGGAGACGAACAGGGTCGCCAGCGACGCCGGTGCATTCCCCAGGCCGCCGAACATCGGCCCAAACCTTCGCGGCTGGCCGCTGCGGATCGAGCCGCTGGGGTCGCCCTGGGCACCCCAGGCGACGAACCCCGACTTGATGATGGCTTCCGGCTTGGTGCCGAACAGCGCCGGGTGCCACAGCACGACGTCGGCCAGCTTGCCGGGCCGGAGCGAGCCGACGTGATCGCTCAGTCCATGGGCGATCGCCGGGTTGATCGTGTGCTTCGCCAGGTAGCGGCAGGCCCGGTCGTTGTGCGGAGGCGCCTCGTCGAGGGCCCCGGCCATGATGTGGGCCAACTGCCAGGTGCGACGGATGACCTGACCTCCCCGTCCCATTCCCATCGAATCGGAGTTGATGATCCCGATCGCACCCGCCTCCTGCAGCCAGCTCTCCGCCTCCATGGTCCGGGCCCGGACTCTCGAGGCGGTGAGTTCGACGTCGGAGGGGATCCCTGGGTTCTGATGGTGGACGATCATCGCCATCGGGAGGATCTCCTCGACGGCGTGGATTCCGAAGGGGATCGTGGGGGTGGTCGAGGACGGCAGGATGTGCGGCTCGCTCACCAACTCGAGGGTCGCGGGAACGTGCCCGCCACCCGACCCCTCGACGTGGTAGGCGTGCACCGTGCGTCCCCCGATGGCGTCGAGCGTGTCGGACAGCAGCCCCGATTCGTTGAGCGAGTCGGTGTGCATGGCGACGGCGACGTCGGCTTCCTCGGCGACGTCGAGGGTCCGATCGACGACCGCCGGGGCGCCTCCGAAATCCTCGTGGATCTTGAACCCCGAGGCCCCGGCAGCGAGGGCGCGCTCCAGCGCATCGGGGTCGTAGCCGCCTCGTGCCAGGAAGGCGG
>JBFELU010000101.1:0-6948 GCA_041551965.1 Acidimicrobiia bacterium | reverse complement strand
GGGCGGCATCAAACTGGCGAGCGACCCCGCCGAAGCCGAAGCGCGCGCCACTGAGATCCTCGGCATGGACATCAGAGGCCACATCGTCCGGACCCTCTTGATCGAGGAGGCATCCGAGATCGCCGCCGAGTACTACGCGTCGTTCACCCTCGATCGGGGTGCCAAGCGGCATCTGGCGATGGTGAGCGCCAAGGGAGGGATGGACATCGAGGCGGTCGCCGCCGAAGACCCCGAGGCGGTGATGAGGGTGCACATCGATCCGGTGGTGGGTCTCACCGAGTGGCAGGCCCGGCGTCTCGTCTACGGAGCCCGGCTCGATCGCGACGCGGCCCGCAAGACCGCGGCGACGCTCATGGCGCTCTACCGCACCTTCGTCGACCTCGATTGCGACCTCGTCGAGGTCAATCCGCTCATCCTCACAGCCGACGGGGATGTGGTGGCCCTCGATTCCAAGGTGACCCTCGACTCGAACGGCTTCTTCCGTCATCCCGAATTCGAGGAGTTCCGGCGCGACTTCGCCGAGGATCCGATGGAGCGGATGGCACGGGAGCGCGATCTCAACTTCATCAAGTTGGACGGATCGGTGGGAATCATCGGCAACGGTGCCGGCCTCGTCATGTCGACGCTCGACGTCGTCTCCCTGGTCGGGGGACAGGCCGCCAATTTCCTCGACGTCGGGGGTGGAGCCGGGGCCGACACGATCCGCAATGCGCTCGACGTGCTGACCAGAGACCCCTCGGTGCGGGCCGTGTTGATCAACATCTTCGGCGGGATCACCCGGTGTGATCTGGTGGCCCAGGGGATCGTGGACGCCCTCGGCTCTCTCGAGTTGCCGTGGCCGATCGTGGTGCGGCTCGATGGGACCAACGCCACCGAAGGGCGGGCCATCCTGGCGGAGGCGGCCACCGACCGGGTCGTGCCGGCCGCCACGATGCGCCAGGCCGCCGAGCAGGTGGTCCGGCTGGCGGGAGGATCCTGAGATGGCGATCTACATCGATCAGAACACCCGCCTGGTGGTCCAGGGCCTCACCGGCCGAGAGGGCAGGTTCCACGCCTTCCGCAACCGCGACTACGGGACCCGGCTGGTGGCCGGGGTGACGCCGGGCAAGGGAGGCACCGACGTGGACGGGGTGCCGGTGTTCGACACGATCGCGGACGCGGTGGCGGCGACGGGGGCCGATGTGGCGATGACCTTCGTCCCGCCTCCCTTCGCCGCCGACGCCATTCTGGAGGCGGGGGCCGAGCCGGGCATCCATCTCATCGTCGCCATCACCGAGGGCATCCCCGCCCAGGACGAGGCTCGGGTGTTCAACTATCTGCGCCAGACGTCCGGGGTTTCGCTCATCGGACCCAACTGTCCCGGGCTCATCTCTCCGGGTAAGGCCAACGTCGGGATCATGCCTCACGAGATCACGCTCCCCGGCTCGGTCGGTGTCGTCTCCCGGTCCGGGACCCTCACCTATCAGGCCGTCCACGAGCTGACCACCCGGGGGATCGGCCAGTCGACCTGCATCGGGATCGGTGGTGACCCGGTGCCGGGGACCTCGTTCGTGGACGTGTTGGCGCGTTTCCAAGCCGATGCCGAGACCGAGGCGATCGTCTTGATCGGCGAGATCGGGGGTGACGCCGAGGAGCAGGCGGCCGCCTTCATCGAGGCCGAAGTCACCAAACCCGTCGTCTCCTACATCGCCGGGGTGACCGCCCCGCCGGGGAAGAAAATGGGTCACGCCGGGGCGATCATCAGCGGCTCGAGTGGGACGGCCCAGGCCAAGCAGGAGGCGCTCGAGGCGGTTGGTGCCACCGTGGTCGACGACCCGACCCGGATCGGCGAAGCGGTGGCCGCGGTCCTCGGCTGACCCGGAGGCGGGGCTCCGCCGACTAGCGTCGACCTTGATGGGTTCCACCTTCAGCGGCGTTGCCTGGCCGACCGAGGGTCCGCTCATCATCGGGCTCGCCGGTGGATCCGGTTCGGGCAAGACCACGATCGCCGAATCCGTCGTCGATGAGATCGGTCCCGAGAACGTGGCGTTGCTCCAGCACGATGCCTACTACCGGGACCAGAGCCACCTGTCGCTCGAAGAGCGTTCCAAGACGAACTACGACCACCCGGATGCCCTCGAGACCGACCTGCTGGTCGAACACCTCGAGGCGCTGCTCGCCGGCGAGTCGATCGATCGGCCGACCTACGACTTCACCGTGCACAACCGGTCCCCGGACTCGGTTCGGATCGATCCCAAGCCGGTGATCCTGGTGGAGGGGATCCTGGTGCTGTCGGAGCCCAAGCTGCGTCGGCTCATGGACCTGAAGATCTACGTCGACACCGACCCCGACCTCCGGATCGTGCGGCGCCTCGGGCGCGACATCACCGAGCGGGGGCGCTCCTTCGATTCGGTGCGGGATCAGTACCTCGACACCGTGCGCCCGATGCACCTCCAGTTCGTGGAGCCGTCGAAGCGCTACGCCGACATCGTGATCCCGGAGGGCTACAACGTCGGGGCGGTTGCCACGGTCATCTCGATGATCCGCGAGGTCTTGCGGCGCCGCTGACCGCCGCCGGTGGAGGCGGTTCGGGAGGGGTCTATCCTCGGCCGTGGACTGTCCGAGGAGGTCATCTTCCATGACGGCGCAGATCCTCTCAGGCAAAGAGGTCGCCACGCACGTTCGCGCCGAGGTTGCGGAACGGGTATCCGCCATCAACGCCAAAGGGGGGAGTGTCGGCCTCGCCACCGTGCTGGTCGGCGACGATCCCGCCTCACACGTCTATGTGAACAGCAAGCACAAGGCCGCCGAGAAGGCCGGCATCAGGCCCATCGACCACAAGCTGCCCGCCACCGCCACCCAGGAGCAAGTGGAAGGCCTGGTGCGCAGCCTCAACGAGTCAGATGAGGTCGACGGCATCCTGGTGCAGCTCCCGCTGCCCGATGGGCTCAACGAGTTCTCGGTGGTGACGACGATCGATCCCGCCAAGGACGCCGACGGCCTCCACCCGACCAATCTCGGGATGCTGGTGCTCGATCGGGCCACGGTGGCTCCCGCCACTCCCAGCGGGGTGCTGCGCATCCTCGATCACTACGACATCCCCACCGAAGGGGCCTTCACGGTGGTCGTGGGCCGATCCTTCCTGGTGGGAAGGCCGCTGGCCCTGCTCCTGGGGCTCAAGAACCGCAACGCCACCGTGGTGCTGGCTCACTCCCGGACCAAGGACCTGGCCGACCTGACCCGCAAGGCCGACATCCTGGTGGCGGCCATCGGCCGGGCCCACATGTTCGGTGCCGGCCATGTGAAGCCGGGAGCCACCGTCATCGACGTGGGCATCAATCGCACCGACGACGGCCTGGTCGGTGACGTCGACTTCGATGCGGTCTCCGAGATCGCCGGAGCCATCACCCCGGTGCCGGGGGGCGTCGGTCCGATGACCATTGCCTCGCTGCTGGAGAACACCGTGGCGGCCGCCGAGCGCCGCATGCCCTGACCGCACGACAGCCGACGACCCGAACCAGGAGCCGACCCATGCCGACATCCATCACGATGGGCCCCGAGGGCCTGCAGGTACCCGACGACCCGATCGTCCCCTTCATCGAGGGCGATGGGATCGGGCCGGACATCTGGGCCGCCTCGAGCCGGGTCTTCGATGCGGCGGTGGAGGCCGCCTACGGCGGGGCCCGGTCGGTTGCCTGGCACGAGGTCCTGGCCGGGGAGAAGGCCTTCGACGCCACCGGCGAGTGGCTCCCCGACGACACCGTTGCCGCATTCGAGGAGCACCTGGTCGGCATCAAGGGTCCCCTGACCACCCCGGTCGGCGGGGGTATCCGGAGCCTGAACGTGGCCATCCGCCAGATCATGGATCTCTATGCCTGCGTGCGGCCGGTCCGCTGGTACCGGGGGGTGCCGTCGCCGGTGAAGCACCCGGAGAAGGTCGACATGGTGATCTTCAGGGAGAACACCGAGGACCTCTACGCCGGAGCCGAGCTCGAGGCCGGCACCGACGAGGCGGGCCGTCTTCTCGAGTTCCTCTCCGGGGAGTTCGGCTGGGAGCTGAGGGCTGACAGCGGCCTGGGCATCAAGCTGATTTCGGAGACCGGCACCAAGCGGTTGGTGCGGGCGGCGATCCGCTTTGCCCTCGACAACGGCCGCAAGTCGGTGACGCTCGTCCACAAGGGCAACATCATGAAGTTCACCGAGGGTGCCTTCCGTTCCTGGGGCTACGAGGTGGCCGCCGCCGAGTTCGGCGATCACACGGTGTCGTGGGAGGAGAGCGGCGGTGAGCCCGGGGAGCGGATCCTGATCAAGGACGCGATCGCCGACGCGTTCCTCCAACAGATCTTGACTCGGGCCGACGAGTACGACGTGATCGCCACGATGAACCTCAACGGCGACTACATCTCCGATGCTCTCGCCGCCCAGGTCGGTGGGATCGGGATCGCCCCCGGGGGCAACATCAACTACGACACCGGTCACGCCGTCTTCGAGGCCACCCACGGGACGGCTCCCAAGTATGCGGGGCAGGACAAGGTCAACCCCGGCTCGGTGATCCTCTCGGGGGTCATCATGTTCCGGTACCTGGGGTGGGGGGAGGCCGCCGATCGGATCGAGCACGGCCTGGAGGCCACCATCGGAGACCGCATCGTCACCTACGACTTCGCCCGTCTCATGGAGGAGGCACACGAGGTGAGGACCTCGCAGTTCGCCGACGCCGTCATCGATCGGATGTGATCCGGCGCCGGCCGGTCGGCTTGGCCCGGGCACTACTCTGCCCCTACCCGAAACCGAGGAGGGGCCGATGACCAAGGTAACCGTGGTGGGTGCCGGCAAGTACGGATCGACGACGGCGCAGCGGCTGGCCGCGGCCGACATCGCCGACGAGATCGTTCTCACCGACATCGTCGACGGGCTGCCTCAAGGTCTGGCCCTGGACATGAACCAGTCGCGGCCCCTCGAGCGCTACCGCTCGGTGGTCACCGGCACCAACGACTACGCCGATACGGCGGACAGCGACGTGGTGGTGATCACGGCCGGCTTGCCCCGCAAGCCGGGGATGACCCGCATGGATCTCCTCGAGGTCAACGCCAAGATCGTGGCCGGGGTCACCCGGGAGATCATGGAGCACTCGCCGAACCCGGTCATCGTGGTCGTCACCAACCCCCTGGACCACATGACGACCCTGGCCGCCGAGGTCTCCGGTCTTCCCAAGGGCCGGGTGATGGGTCAGGCCGGGAATCTGGACACCGCCCGTTTTGCGCACTTCATCGCCGAGGCGGCCGGTGCCGACATTCTCGACGTCGAAGCCCTGACCCTCGGGAGCCACGGACCGACCATGGTGCCGGTGCCCTCACAGTGCTTCGTCGGGGGCAAGCCGGTGACCGAGGTGCTCGACGGTGCGACGATCGATGCGCTCATCGAACGCACCCGCGACGGTGGCGCCGAGATCGTTGGCCTGCTCAAGACCGGCAGCGCCTACTACGCCCCGTCGGCGGCCGCCGCCAAGATGGTGCGGGCGGTCCTCACCGACTCCGGCGAGCAGATGCCGGTGTGTGCCTGGGTGACCGGCGAGTACGGCATCGACGGCGTCTATCTCGGGGTACCGGCCAAGGTCGGCGCCGGCGGGGTCACCGAGATCGTCGAGCTCGACCTCACGCACGCCGAGGCGGACGCCCTCCACGCTGCGGCCGACGAGGTGCGCAACAAGGTGGGGGAGCTGGGGCAACTCGAGCTCGGCTGAGGGGCTCGGACGGCGGTCTCCCCGACCCGGCCTCACCGATCGATTCCCCTTGAAAAACCTGCACATCTGAGGAATTGGCGGGTAGGATCACAGGGTTGTGATTCGCTCGAAAGGGGAGTGAAGATGAACAAGCGCGACCTCATCGACGCAGTGGCCGCCACCACCGGCGAGCCCAAGAATCAGGTTGCCTCCATGGTGGATGCCGTGTTCGGGGCCATCACCGGCGCCCTCCAGGGTCGGGAGAAGGTCCAGATCGCAGGTTTCGGCAACTTCGAAGCTCGTTTCGTGAAGGAACGGACCGCCCGCAACCCGCAGACCGGCGCCGCGGTCCAGGTGCCGGCCCATCACGCCCCCCGGTTCAAGCCGGCCAAGGCGTTGAAGGACACCGTCAAGGGAACGGTTGCCGCCGCCCCGGAGACGCCCGGCTTCGGTTCGACCAGCTTCTAGGGTTCACCCCTTCCGAGCAAGGATCGAGGGCGCACCCGAGGGTGCGCCCTCGCACATTCCCGGAGCCTCAGTCGTAGTCGACGTCGACGCCCGAGGCCGCGTCGGCGAATGCCGAGAAGACGGCCTGATTCATCATGATCTTGGCCATGTTGCCCGACACCTTGAGCTTGCCGGTCATGAAGGCCATTTGGGTGTTGAGCTCTCCCTTGGAGATGGCCACGGCCGTCTCGTAGTTGTTGGAGATCGTGGCGTCGGCCTCATCGGCCGCCCCGGCACCGGTGGCCAGCGCACCCTCCTTGATGACGAAGTGATAGGTGCCCTCGGTGCCCTCCGGCGCATCCGGCACCTCAAATTGCAGGCAGAGGTCGACGTTGGCGATGGCGCTCTTGAACCCCTCGTTGGCACCCACGGTCGATTCGAGGGCGCCCAACCACTCCTGGGTCAGGAACTTGGCCAAAACGGCTCCTTTCCGCGTTCACGAGCGATCGTAGCAAAGCCTCGAAACGCTACTTGCCGGTCACCGTGATCCCGGCGTCGCCGAGGGCGGCCGCCAGCCGGCGTTTGACGGCCGGGCTCACCGGGCGCAACGGCCGGCGGGGGGGCCCGGTCGCCAGGCCCACCAACCCGGCCGCCGCCTTGCTCCCGGCCACTCCGTGGGCCTCGACGGTCCGGGACAGTTCGATGAGCCGGGCCTGGGCTTCGTCGACCCTCGCCGGTGAGGCCCGGCCCCCTGAGGCGATCTCGCCGACCAGTTGCGGGGCGTAGTTGGCGCTGGCGGTGAT
>JBFELU010000100.1:0-7092 GCA_041551965.1 Acidimicrobiia bacterium | reverse complement strand
TCACATACCGGAACGGGGCCGCCGAAGCGGCCTGCACCGCAAACGCGGCGGTGGTGATCAGCACTGCCGTCCCGAGGTCGGGTTGGGCGATCACCAGCGACGCGGCCACCCCCACCGTCGCCGCCACCGGCCAGACGAAATCTCGGATCCGGTGCATCGACTCTTCCTTGCGGCTCACCAGGGTGGCCAGCAGCAGGATGGTTGCCAGCTTGGCGGGCTCGGAGGCCTGGATGGAGATCGGCCCCAGCACCAGCCAGCGGGTGGCCCCGTAGGCGCGAGTTCCCATCACCAGGGTCGCCACCAAGAGCAGCACCGCCAGCGAGAAGATCGGGAAGGAGAGGCGCCGCCACCACTTGAGCGGCGCCGCCGCCGCAGCGATCAGGGCCACCACCCCGGCGGCCGACCAGGCGAGCTGCTGTTTGAAGTAGTACAGACTGTCGCCGTTCTCTCGCAACGCAGGCACCGACGACGCCGACAGGATGGCCCCGAGGCCGACCACGAGCAGCAATCCGACGGGGAGGAGCACGAAGATCACCGCGCGCGACGAGCGACGCGCGGCCCTCTCCAGATGGCGGATGTGCGCCCGAGTCCGTCCGACGGTGGCCGACCGAGTCGCCATCACCCTCCCTTCAGTTCCCGGACGAGGTCGGCAAAGTGGTCGCCGCGCTCGCCGTAGGAGCCGTACATGTCGAAGGAGGCACAGCCGGGTGCGAGGAGCACGGTGTCACCGGCTCGGGCGACGCGATCGGCAACGGCCACCGCCTGTGCCATGTCGCCCACCAGCTCACCTTCCGCCGCCGCGGCGACGACGGCCGGGCCCTCCTCCCCGAGACCGATCACGTAACGGACCGATGGTTCGCGGGCGATGGCGGCGACGTCGAGGTCCTTGTTGCGTCCGCCGGCGACGAGCACCACGGACCGGTACGCTCGAATAGAGGCCACCGCCGCATGGGGGTTGGTCGCCTTGGAGTCGTTGACCCACGTCACGCCCGACCACTCGCCGACCGGCTCGCGACGGTGCTTGCCGGGCCGGAAGGCCCTGGCGATCCGAACGAGTGCCGCAGGGTCGGCTCCCATCTCCAGTGCCGCCATCCCGGCGGCCGCGAGATCAACGAGATAGGCGGGATCGGACACGGTGAGGGCATCGATGTCGACCGCGGCATCCCCCATCCACAGCTTCCCCGACTCGAGCCCCGAGCCACCGAGGGGGCGGTGGGTTCCGCTCACCGGGATTCGCCGCGAGGGAGCCCCGCTCACCGCCCGGGTCGCGCCGTCGTCGTCGGCGTCGAACACGATCGCATCGCCCGGAGTCTGATTCTCGTGGATTCGGGCCTTGGCGCCGAGGTAGGCGTCGAAGTCACCATGCCAGTCGAGGTGATCGGGAGCCACGTTGAGCAGCACGGCGGTTTGGGCGTGGAATGTCTCGATGAAGCGCAGTTGGAACGACGACGCCTCCACGACCAGGACGTCCCAATCCCCCCCGACCACGTCACACAACGGCTCTCCGATGTTGCCGACGGCGGCGACGTGCTTGCCGGAGGCCGCCAGCATGTCGGCGGCGACCCGGGTGATCGTCGTCTTCCCGTTGGTGGCCGTGACCGCCACGAGGGGCACATCGAGGTGCTGCGCCGCCAATTCCAGCTCACTCCAGACCGGGATCCCCAGGCGCAGCGCAGCGGCGATCGGGGGACCGTGCTCGGGCACCCCCGGGCTCGGCACGACCAACTCGACACCGCCGAGCAGAGCGGGATCCCACTCACCCCGATGCACCTCTCGCTCGTCGGCGAGATCGGCCGCCACATCGGGATCGCGGTCGTAGACCACCACCTCGTGGCCCCGACCCTCGAGGAGGCGCAGGGCGGCACGCCCACTGACCGCCAAACCCACGACGAGAACCCTCATCCGATCCCTCCGCTGGTGATGAAGTCCCCGTAGAAGATCCCGAGCCCGAGCGCGACCGAGAGGGCAGCGATGATCCAGAAACGGACGATGATCGTCGATTCCGCCCACCCTTTCAGCTCGAAGTGGTGGTGAATCGGAGCCATCTTGAAGACCCGGGTCTTCCACCCGTGATAGCCCACGATCTGGATGATCACCGACACCGTCTCGATCACGAAGATGCCGCCGAGGAGCGGAAGCAGGAGGTGAGTGTTGGTGAGCAGCGCCAGGGCCGCCATCGCCCCCCCGAGCGCGTTCGATCCGGTGTCCCCCATCATGATGCGGGCCGGGGCCGTGTTCCACCACAGGAAACCGAGGGCCGCCGCCATCAAGCCGGCCGCCAACATGGCGAGTTCCAGCGTGCCGATGATCTCGTAGAACTCGGTGTGCCGGAACTGCCAGAACGAGATCACCACGTAGGCGGCGAAGACGAGACCGGCAGATCCCGACGCCAGGCCGTCCAGGCCGTCGGTGAAGTTCACCGCATTCGAGGTGCCGGTGAGCATCAGGAGCACCAGCAGGGCGTACGCCCACTCGATGTCGAAGCCGAGACCCCTCGTGAAGGCCACTTCGGTGCTGACGCCGTAGCGGATCGCACCGAAGGCGAACACCCCGGCGATGACCAACTGGCCCAGGAACTTCCACCGCTTTCTGAGCCCCAGGTTCCGCTCGTTCGAGACCTTGGACAGGTCGTCCAAGAAGCCGATGCCGCCCATGCCGACGAACGCGATCAGCACCAGGAGGCCGGGGCGCTGGAACTCCCGCCACGACACACCCCACCCGTCGTCGGGTGACCAGATCTTGAGGTGGGCGGCCAGATAGGCGAGCAGCACGGCGGCGATGATCACGAGGCCGCCCATCGTCGGCGTCCCGTGCTTGTGGGCGTGGGCCTCCACTTCCTCCTGGATCGTCTGACCGATGGCGCGAGCCCGGAAGAAATGTACGGCGATCGGGGTGAGCACCACGGTCAGTACGAAGGCCACCGCCGCCGAGGTCAGCATCGCAATCACGCGTCGGCTCCGATCAATCGCTCCGCCAGCCTCTCGAGCCCCACCGCTCGAGAGGCCTTCACCAGGACGACATCGCCCTCCTGGAGCAGGCTATCGAGCGCCTCGATCGCCTCGGTGACATTCCCGACCGACTGGGCCACGGGGCCCGCCCCCGCTCCGATCCCTGGGTCGGTGCCGACGACCACGACCGCCGCGTATCCGAGCTCAGCGGCGGTGCGACCGACCTCGCGGTGGCCGTCGGCCTCCCACTCTCCCAGTTCGTGCATCTTGCCGAGCACCGCGATATGGCGGCCCGGCATCCCCGCCACCGTACGCAGCGCCGCCACGGTGGAATCGGGGTTGGCGTTGTAGGCATCGTTGACGACCGTGATCGGCCCGCGATGGATCTCCATCCGCCACTCGGACCCCGGTGCCCCGGCCACCCGCTCGGCTGCGAGATCGAACGGTGTGCCGATCGACACCGCCGCCGCCACTGCGGCGGCGGCGTTGAGAGGTTGGTGACGACCCGCCATCGCCAGCGTGACGCGGCAGGTCGCCCCGTCGTGTGTCAGGGCAAAGGTGGCACGGGCCGTCTCGTCCATCACCACGTCACTCACGGCCACATCGGCCCGGTGGTCCTCGCCGAACGTGATCATCGGACCGGCGCGGCGGTCAATGAGGACGGGCTCGGCGACCGGCAGGACGGCGGTCCCGTCGGGGCCGAGTGCTTCCACCAACTCCCACTTGGCCTCCATCACACCCTCGAGATCACCGAACATCTCCAGATGAGCCCGGGCGATGTTGGTGATGATGACGACGTCGGGGCGGATGGTCGGCGCCAGGAGGGCGATGTGCCCCCGACCCCGGCTCCCGACTTCGAGCACCAGCGACGTGGCGTCGTCGGGCATCCCCAACACCGTGAGCGGCACCCCGATCTCGTTGTTGAACGACCTCGGCGCCGCGTGGGCTCTCTCCCCCAGGACGCCGGCGAGCAGGTCCTTCGTCGACGTCTTCCCATTGCTCCCGGTGACCGCGACCACCGGCACCCGGATCTCGCGGCGCCGTGCCTCCGCCAACCGGCGGAGCGAAGCCAGCGTGTCCTCTACTTCGACGCCCGGCACGCCGGGAGGGAGCCTCCCTCGTTCAACCAGCACGACCGCCCCCGCGGTCCCCGCCGCAGCGGCGTAGTCGTGCCCGTCGGCGTGTTCGCCGCGTAGCGCCACGAACAACGACCCGGGTCCGGCGTCCCGGGAATCGATGACGACACCGGTGACGATCCCGTCGCCCGAGGGCCGCCCCTCCGCTGCTTCGGCCACTCGCGCCAGATCCCACCTCATCGGTCGGAAGCCTCCTCCCGGGCGACGAGCCGATCGTCGAACGGAACGATCCCGTCGGCGAATTCCTGCCCCTGCTCGTGGCCCTTGCCGAGGATCAGCACCAGATCCCCGGCCTCGGCCTCGGTGATCGCGACACCGATCGCCGAGCGCCGGTCCGCCTCGGGAACGATGCGCGCCGGCCCCCCGCCGGCCCCCGTCAATACGTCCCCGATGATCGCCGCCGGATCCTCCGAGCGGGGATTGTCGGAAGTGATGATCGCCACATCCGCTTCGGCGGCGGCGGCGCCCATCAGCGGTCGCTTGGCCTTGTCGCGATCTCCCCCGGCCCCGACGACGACGATGATCCTCCCCCGCCCCACGATGTCCCGAGCGGCCCGGATCACCGCGGCGACGCCGTCAGGGGTGTGGGCGTAGTCGACGACGACACCGGCATCCCCGCCGACATCGACGAATTCGAACCGGCCGGGGATCTGGTCCACCGCCTCGAGACCGGCGACGATCGGCTCCCACCCGATACCGGCGGAGGCGGCGCACGCGGCCGCGATGAGGGCGTTCGCCACGTTGAAATCACCCGCCAGCGGCAACCGGGTCGGGAGCCGGGAACCATCACCCGCCAGGGTGAACGAGGACGACCTGAGGTCGAGCCGAACGTCTTCGGCCCAGACGTCGTGGCCCGGACTGGCACCGACGGTCGTCACGGGGAGCGAGGTCTCCGCCGCCAACCGCCGCCCGGCCGGATCGTCCATCCAGATGACGGCCCTCTCGGCCCGATCCTCGACGAAGAACGACGCCTTGGCGCGGTAGTACTCCTCCATCGTGCCGTGAAAGTCGAGATGATCCTGAGTCAGATTGGTGAAGGCTGCGACCGAGAACAGGGTCGCGTCCACCCTCGACAACGAGAGGGCATGGGAAGAAACCTCGACCGCTGCCAGCTCGACTCTGGCGTCCACCATGTCGCGGAGCAAACGCTGGAAGTCGGTCGCCTCCGGCGTCGTCCGCTCGATGGCGGCCTCCACACCATTGATCCGGGCCGCCACCGTCCCCAACAACCCCGGTCTCAGGCCGGCCGCGTCGGCTATCGACTCGAGCAGGTGAACCACGGTCGTCTTGCCGTTGGTCCCGGTGATCCCGATGAGCGTGAGGTGATCGGCCGGGTCGCCGTAGACGGCGGCGGCGGCCGGGCCCATCGCGCGCCGGGTATCGGGGACCACCACCGCCGGCACGGAGACCCCGGGCCCTTCCTCGACGCAGACGGCCGCCGCCCCGGATTCCACGGCGCGTCCGACGAAGTGATGCCCATCGGTGCGGGCACCGCGTACCGCCACGAACAGCCACCCGGGGGCGACCAATCGCGAATCGTGCGTGATCCCGGTCAGGGGGGTCGCCGGGTCGCCGACGACCTTCCCTCCCACCCGGGTGGCGACTTCGGCGAGAGTGGTACCGGCGATCATTGAGGAGGCACCCCGAGCTGGTGGAGCGCGGCCAGGGCGATCTCGGCGAACACCGGAGCTGCACCCTGGCCTCCGCTGGCATGGGTTTGGGGAGCGTCGAGCACCACCGCGACCACCACTCGGGGCTCGTCGATCGGCGCCATACCGATGAAGCTCGCCACGACGTCGTCCTCGCTGTACTCCTGGGTGTCGATCAGGTACTTCTCCGTCGTCCCCGTCTTGCCGCCGACCCGATATCCCTCGACGGCAGCGAGCGTGCCGGTACCCCGGTCGACGACGGCCTCGAGCATGACCCTCATCTGACGGGCCGTGATCTCCGACACGACCCGGCGCTCGAGGGCCTCGGCGGTCTCGCGCCGCCCTTCGCCGTCGACCATCTCGCGGACCAGGTGCGGCTCCACCCAGACGCCGTCGTTGGCGATGGTGGCGTAGACCATGGCCATCTGGAGGGCCGTCACGGAGACCCGGTAGCCGATGGCCGTCGATGCGAGGCATGTGGTGGCACACCACTCCTCGGGCGGTCGCAGGAGACCGCCGGCCTCGCCGGGGAAGTCGATGCCCGACAGCCTCCCGAGACCGAAGGCCGAGAGATAGCGGTGGAGGTCGCGAACCCCCAGTTCCTCCCCCACCAGGATCGTGCCGAGGTTCGACGAGTAGACAACGATCTCGGTGACGGTGAGCTGGTCGGGGTGGACCGTGATATCCCGATAGACGGTGTCGGCGCGCCCGATGCTGTGTGGAATGACAAAGGCGGTCGAGGGTTCCACCACGCCCGACTCCAGGGCAGCAGCGATCGTCACGAGCTTCTGGGTCGACCCCGGCTCGAAGGTGTCGGTCACGGCCCGGTTTCGGATCACCGTCGGGTCGGTCGAAGAGCGATCGTTGGGATCGAACGATGGGAGGTTGACCATCGCCAGGATCTCACCGGTGGCCGGATCGATCACCACCGCCGATCCGCCGGAGGCACCCGTCCGCTCGAAGGCCTCCACCAGAGCCTGGTGAGCGGCGAACTGGATCTCCGACTTTATCGTGAGCACGAGATCAGAACCCGGCTCGGCGGGGACCACCTCGTACTCGCCCTGTGGAATGGTGCGCCCGTAGGGATCCCGCTCGACCAGGAGCTCCCCCGGAGTGCCGCTCAGCTGCTCCTCGTACTGGAGTTCGAGCCCCTCGAGGCCGGAGTTGTCGTCGGTCGCGACGATGCCCAGCACCTGGGCGAGGAGCTCGCCGGTCGGATAGATCCGCTTCGGCTCCCTCAGGAAGTAGATGCCGGGCAGGCGGGCCGCCTCCACCAACTCGGCCACATCGTCGTCGACCTGTCGGGCGACGTAGGCGAAGGTCCCCTCGCCGGAGATGGCGGCGAGAACTGCCTCCGGC
>JBFELU010000099.1:0-7156 GCA_041551965.1 Acidimicrobiia bacterium | reverse complement strand
GCCCGATCAGCTGCGGCGGCTGGCGACCGCCGCCCTGGTGCACGCCCGGGACCGCAAGGGCTTCGCCATCCTCGAGGTGATCTCTCCCTGCGTCACCTACCGCGACACCTACCCGCTCATCGAGAGCATGCTCCGCGACCTCGAGGAGATCCCCGGCTACGACCCGGCCGATCGCACCGCCGCTTTTGCCACGGCCACCGGGCTCGACGCCGAAGGCCGGATGGCGGTCGGGCTGGTGTATCGGGACGAGGGCCGAGGAGAAGCAGACCTGCCGCATCCGGCGGGCGAAGAGGTGGCCCCGGAAGGGCACCGTTCCGCCTACGAGGGGATCCTGGCCGGGTATCGGGTATAGGGAGCGGACTCCCGGCCCTACGCAGCGGTCGCCAGGAGTTCCAGGACCTCCGCCGGCTCCACGTCGACCTCGTTGGGCGACAACTGGGCGGCGATGTCGGTGCGGACGATCTCCAGGGGCTCGGGTGTCTCGATCCGTCGACCCGCGATGTCGGCGACGACGGCCACGGTGGGGGCCTCATCGGGATCGGGCGCCGGGTCGGTGACCATCACGACCCTGCCGTCGTTGAGCCGCAGGAAGGACCCCGGAGGATAGAGCCCCATCATGTGCATGAACGCCAGCGTGAAGTCGGGGTCGTAGGAGGTGCCGGCGGCGCTCAGGAGCACGTGGAGAGCCCGGCTGGGTGGTTCCGCCCGACGGTAGGAGCGGCGGGTGGTCATGGCGTCGTACGTGTCGGCGACGGCCACCAGCCGGCTGAAGAAATGCTGCGGTCCCGGCGGTGATCCGTGCTCATCGTGGGTGTGTTCGTGGTACACCAGCCGGGGATAGCCGGACCCGTCGAAGCGGGCATGGTGTTCGAAGGCCACGGTCGCCGTGACCTCCTGACCGGAGCCGGCCGCCTCCAGGATCGCCTGGGCTCCCACCTGGGGGTGGCGCCGGATCTCGGCCCACTGCTCCGGGCTGAGACGGCCCGGGTGTGACAGCACACCCGTGGACACCTCGATCTTGCCGATGTCGTGGAGGAGGGCCCCCATGCCCAGCAGCAACAGGTCGTCGTCGGAGACCCCGGCCAGCCGGCCCAGCGACAGCGACAGGATGCAGGTGTTCACCGAGTGGTAGTAGGTGTACTCGTGGTGGCTCTTGACCGAGGCCAGCAGCAGCGCCGCCGTCGGCTGAGAGAGGGCCTGGGCCAGCAGGTCGCTCACCGTGGCCGATGTGGCATCCAGATCGAGGCGCTCCCCGGCACGGACCGTGCTTCCCACGTGGCGTAGCAGGTCGAGTGATGTCGTGTACGAGCGTCGCAGAGCCGAAGTGGCGGAGGGAGCCATGTCTGCCGCCTCGATCATCCTGCTGTTGATGGAAATCGAACCCCCGCCCTCGTACGAATCGCTGAGGCCGCCGATCACCGCCACGAGGGCGGCGATATCGGTGGGGTCGACGGTGCCGGAGAAGGCGATCGAATCGATGTCGGCGGCCTGCACCGCCTTGAGGAGCCCGTTGAACTCGAGCGACGTGGTGGCGAGGAGGCGGCGGTCGAGGAACAGCGAATCGTCACGGACCGTCATGATCGTTTCACCGTCCGATCTGGTGAGCCCGTTGGCGGAATCGGCCGCCTCGGCGCAAGCCGTGGCGGTGAGGGCGTGGCTCGGGCCGTAGAGGCGGGCATACGAGGCGGCCCGCCGCAGCGCCGTCATCAACGGGGTCACCGATTGGTCGCTCATTGATCTCCCTTCAGCGCCTCTCGTGCGGCCCGCCGTACGGCGCGGGTGGAGCCCCTGAGGGCAAACCGCGAGGCAACTTCGTTGAGCGCGTCGCGAGCCGCCGTTGTCTTGCGACGGCCCAGGGCAGCGACCACCGCCAGCCGTTCTGCCCGGTCCCGCGACTCATCGAGCCGGACGATGAGCGCGGAGTCGATGCGATGGTCGGGCGTCTCGGCGAGCATTGTCGCCGCCGTGAGCCGCACTTCCTCGGCGGGATCCTCGAGAGAAGTGAGAAGGATCGTGCTGCATTCGTCCGGCCTGAGGTGAGCGGTCGCTTCGATCGCGGCAGCCCTGACTCCCGGCTCTCCGTGGCGGGTGAAGGGCCGGATCGGATCGCCGGCCTCGGGGTGTTCCGACCGACCCAGGGCGCCGATCACGGCGCGAAGGGCCGAGGTTCGCATGTCGCCGAGATGAGCCATGACGGACGCGGGACGCGTTCTTGCGATGCCGTCGAGGACGCCGGTGAGGTGTTGGCGGGATTCCTTCGAGATCTCGGAAGCGATCTGATCGACGAGGGCGTCGGTGATGAAGAGCGGCGCCGCCCGCCGGAGCACCGATCCCGGATTGCCGCCTGTGTCGCCGAAGGTGCCGAGGATCCGGGACAACACCGGCCGATCGACGGCTGCCGACAGAGCCCCCAGGAGGATGCGGCGATGCTCCGGTGAGAACTCCAGGCCCCCGAGGGCTCCGAGCCAGGCATCGGCCTCATCGAGACGCTCGTTGCGGATCGCATCCGTGACCTTCGCCGCCCAGAGCGTGGCGAGGCGAACCGGCATATCGCCTTCGGATGCCAGCGCCAGGAGTCCCCTCATGACGTTGACCCCGGATCTGAAGTGTTGAGCCTCATCGGGATTGCCGGCCCGGAGGCGAGCGACGGCAGCCTTGGTGCTGCTTTCCTCTCCCGAGCGGAGGGCGGCGTCGACCCGACCGGTGACCGTCTCGCCGATGCCGGTGGTGCCTGCTTCGGCGATCAAACGGAGCAACTCGGCGTGGTGTTGGCTCTCGGCATGCTCCGCCGCGACCCGGGCATATTCGATGAACAGCGACTGAGCGCGCGGAGTCAGGTGCCGCACCAGCTCTCCGAGCTCGGTGCTTCCCAGCTGGTCGATGAACAGCAGGCTGTCATCGCGCTGCTGGCTGAGCACCATCGCATTGAGCACCGAGCCCTGGTGATTGCGGGGAAGGAGGAAGAAGCAGTCGATGAAGGCATGGACCACCTCTTCGCGGCCCCAGTGGTCGGCCGGATCGACGAGGTCGTAGACCCTGCGGTATTCGTCGATGAACCTCCTGGCCAGCGCCTCGGGGTCGTCGCCGTGGTCTGCCAGCAGATCGTGCGCAAAAGACCCCGGTGTCGGATCCCCGGCGCCGACGACATCGCCCGGGTCGTCGTCTTCGATCGACGTGCCCTTTCGTTCGGCGAGCAACTCCCTTCGGAGCAGCGTGATCGAGATCACCCCTTGGTCACGGAGGCGGTCGTTCGGGTTGTAATCACCGGGATCGGCGGCCATGACGGCCAGGGCCGCCAGGAGTTCGTCGGGTGTGGGAGGGTCGGTCACCTCGATGGCCGCCGCTCCGTGGGCGAACAGCTGTCGTGCCATCCGCTGGGCCGCTTCTCGCCGGTTCGGGATGGGCACCCCGTCGAAGAGGAAGCCGTCGGGGAGGATCTCGATCAGCAGGCGGGCCGGAGCGAGGCGGTCGAGCGTCTCGAGAGACCGGTCGAATGCCTCGATCGATCGAGGATCCTCATACAGGGTGAAGGTCGTCCACGCCGTCGTGAGCGCCTCGACCAGATCGATTGCCTCTTCGGGAACGGCCGGTAGGTGCTCGACCGGGAGGTCTTCGAGCGCGGCGAGAGTGCCCTCGGGCTCGGGGGCTTCGATGGGATCTAGGGGCGCGAGTGGTTCCAGCGCCACGTTCCTCCAGACGCATCAACGTTTCTCGCAGATACATCGGACGGAGATGCTCGGGAGTTGAGTCAGGAGACGGTGCGCCGGTAGATGCGAACCGCCAGCGGGGCGAACACCGCCAGGATCCCGGCCGCCCACCCCAGCGACATGAGCACCTCGCCGGCCACGGTGGCTCCTTCCGGCAGCACGCCCTGTCCGAGGATGAGCCCCCGCAGGGCATTGGTGGTCACCGTGATCGGTTGGTTCTCGGCGAACGCCTGCAGCCACCCCGGCATGGTCCCCACGGGCACGAACACCGACGACGCGAAGACAAGCGGGAACACCGGCAGGAACACCGCCGATTGGGCGGCCTCGGGGTTCTTGACTGCGAGCCCGATGGCGGCCATCACCCACGACAGTGAATAGGCGAACACCATCGCCACCAGCATCCCGCCCAGCATCCCCAGCGGGCTGGTCTGCCAGCGAAACCCGATGAGGAACCCCACGGAAAGCATCAGGGTGATCACGAACCCGTTGCGGATGAGGTCGGACAGGGTCCGTCCGGCCAGCACCGCCGAGCGGGCCATCGGCAGCGAGCGGAACCGCTCGATGACGCCCTTGCTGAGGTCCTCGGTGAGCCCGAGGGCGGTCTGTCCGGCGCCGAACGTGGCCACCTGCACCAGCAATCCCGGCACCAGCCAGTTGATGTATTCGCCGCCGGCGATCGGGGGAATCGCCTCGCCGATGGCCCCGCCGAAGACGTAGTTGAACAACAACAGGAACATCACCGGCTGCACGGTGGCGAACAGCAGCAACTGGGGCAGCCGGAGGTTGCGCAACAGGTTGCGTCGGGTGATCACCCACGTGTCCTTCAGGGCGTGGGGAAGGGTGATCCGGGACGGTGCGGCGGCGGGTGCGGTGGCGGTGGTCATCGGGTCCTCCTTCCCCGGCGGCCTCGTCCGTCGCCGTTGGCATCGGCGGCTTCCTCGGCCACGCGGCCGGTGAGGGACAGGAACACGTCGTCGAGCGTCGGCGTGCGCAGTGAGATGTCACCGGGGGTGATGCCGGCGCCGTCGAGGCGGCGGACGACTTCGGTGAGGGTCTGGGATCCGTCCGGGGCCGGGAGGATGATCTTGCGGGAACCGGGCTCGAAGGTGGGCTCTTCGTCGCCGATGGTGGAGAGGGCCTCCATCGTGGCGGGTCGGATCTCGTCGGGGACGGTCAGTTCCACGACCGATCCGCCCAACCGGTCCTTGAGCTCCTCGGGGGTGCCCTCGGTGATGAGCTTGCCTTGGTCGATGACCCCGACCCGGGCGGCCAGTTGGTCGGCCTCGTCGAGATACTGGGTGGTGAGCAAGATGGTGGTGCCCTGGGCCACCAGGTCTTCGATCAGATCCCACAGGTCGATGCGGCTCCGAGGATCGATCCCCGTGGTGGGCTCGTCGAGAAACAGCACCTGTGGTCGGCCCACCATCGAGGCTGCGACGTCGAGGCGACGCCGCATGCCGCCGGAGTAGGTGCGCACCGGCCGATCGGCGGCGTCGCTGAGGTGGATCCGTTCCAGCACTTCGTCGGCCCGACGAGCCGCTTCGGTGCGGGAGAGGTTGTAGAGGCGGGCGACCATCTCCACGTTCTCTCGACCGGTGAGGTAGTCGTCGACGGCGGCGAACTGTCCGGCAAGGCCGAGCTTGGTGCGGGCGGTGGTGGGATCGGCCAGTGTGTCGATCCCGGCTACCCACGCCCGACCCGAATCGGGACGCAACAACGTGGTGAGCACTCGGATGAGGGTGGTCTTCCCGGCACCGTTCGGTCCCAGCAACCCGTAGATGATGCCGGGTTCGAACTCGAGGGTCACGCCGTCGAGCGCCCGGATCTCGCCGAAGCTCTTGGTGACGTCGTTCGTCCGAACGATGGGTCCGTCCACGGCCCCTCCTTTCCTCAGACTGAGGCGGTGACGATTGCAGAAGATATTGACAAAGTCAAATACTGTGGATATAGAATGTTGTCACTATGGAGAACCGCAGGCGCGACGAGGTGATGTCGGAGGTCGGATCGCTGTTGCACCAGATGGGGCGACGAATGCGCTCGATCATGTCCCGCCGCTTCGCCGAGCTGGAGGTCTCGCCGCCGATGGTGGGGGCGCTCCACGTCCTGGAAGAGCCGCTTCCGATGCACACCCTGGCCGAACGGCTGTCGTGTGACGCGTCCTACATCACCGGTCTCGCCGATCGGCTGGAAGCGCGCGGTTTCGTGGAGCGGCGCTCCGACCCCGACGATCGGCGGGTGCGTCAGCTGGCTCTCACCGATGCGGGTCGGGCGATGCGGGAGCGACTGGCCGTGGGCCTCGCCGAACCGAACGCGATGTTGGATCGGCTGGAGGACGACGAACTGGTGATGTTTGCAGAGCTGCTGCAGAAGGCGCTCGATCCGGAGGAGGGCTGATGGCCTACACGCTGATTCCCGACGTCGCCGCCGAGGTCGATATCCCGGAGGACGGCACCCTGAGCCGGGTGCTGCATCAGAGCGATCCGGTGCGGCTGGTGGTTCTTGCCTTCGACGTCGGCCAGGAGCTCACCGAGCACAGCGCCGCTCGGGCGGCGACGATCCAGGTGATCTCGGGCCGAATCGAAATGCGCGTTGGAGGTGATGGCTTCGAGATGTCGCCGGGCTCTTGGCTGTTGCTCGAGGCCGACGAACCACACTCGCTCACAGCGCTGGAACCGAGCGTGATTCTGCTGGCTCTGCTCGGAGGCTAGGACTCCTGCACGCTGGGTCCGCCGGGGGTGTCGAGCGGATCCCCGCAGTCGAAGAAGTAGAAGAACTCTCCGCCGATTTCGCCGACGTGGAAGGTCCGTTCAGCCCCCTGGCCGGTGAGGTACTCGACCTCGACGACGTCCGGCACCAGGGTCTCGATCCCGTCCAATTCGAGCGTCCAATTGACGAGCTCGGTGTAGGCGGTGGGGTTGACGATGAACACCGACGAGGTCAATGCGGTGATCGATGATCGGCAGGTCTCGAGACCATACTGATCGATCACCACCGGGTGCAGATGATTGATGAGGAACGGGGTGTCGGCATCGGCGAAGGCCCTCTCGAGATCATCGATGAACTGCGAGAGCGCATCCGGGAGTTCGATGGTTATGACCGGTCCGGTTGAGCCGGCTCCGGTGGGATTGAGGAGATCCCCGATGTCGGCCGACTCTCCCCGCCCCGAGGTGTCGTCGCCGGCGCTCGTGGTCGACGAATCCGATCCCCCGCACCCGGCGGTGACCAGAACCAGCGCGATCGCGATCGTGAGCAGTCTCATGGCACTCCGCACAAGAGCCTTCTTCGTCGTCATTGGGTGGGAGAGATTACCCGACCTCCGGATCCGGAGTCTCGTTACTCACTCGGACCTCCCGGCACCTCGAGCGGATCCCCGCAGTCGGTGAACCAATGGAGCCTGCCGAAGCGGTCTCCGAAGTGGACCACGGCCGGAGTCTGCCTGGCCCCTTCGT
>JBFELU010000098.1:0-7175 GCA_041551965.1 Acidimicrobiia bacterium | reverse complement strand
GACTCCGTCGCTGAACAGTCTCCCGCCGACCTGCTTGGGGATCATCATGTACCACGAGACGTAGGCGGGCAGCAGCCAGAAGTACACGATCGGGTGGCCGGTGAACCAGAAGAAGGTCCGGTTCAGGAGGGGGTCCGTGTTCTCGACCCAGCCGAAGGTCCAGGGGAGGATGAACCCCACCACCTCGATGGCCAAACCGAGCGAAGCGAGGTCCCACATCAGGAACGTCACCACCGACACGTAGGCCAGCAGTGGGATGCGCTCACCGGGATGATCCCGCCGCCACTGCCGCAGGGTGAGCAGCTGGTTGAGCGAGGTGATCCAGGTCGACACCACCAGCAGCACGGCCCCGATGTAGAAGATCGAGGTCGCCTCGAGTGGCGTGTAGAAGGTGTACAGAACCGTTGCCTTGTTGAGCAGGATGGCGGTGGCCGCCAGCACGACGCCGCCCAGGGCCGTCCAGAAGGACGCCGCCAGGAGCCGGGTGCTCGCCATCGGCCGCTTGAGCCCCTTCATCACGGTCAGCGAGAGGAATCCGTTGGCGAACGTGAACGTGAGCACGAACGCCAACGCCACGCCGTGGAGAGTGAGCCCCTGGTAGTACGACTCCAACTGGAAGGCGTCGTAGAGATCGAGGCCGATGCGGTCCATGGCCTGCAGGAAACCCATGAGCAGGCCGAGAGCCAGGCCCACGAAGCCCAGGTAGATCTGCCACTTCACCCATCTGCGCTGAGTGGTTTCGAGGGTCTCGAGGGTCTCGAGGGTCTCGGGGGTCGCCGGGGCCGTCATTCCTCAACCACCACCTTTCCGAACATGGCGTGGTGCCCGATGCCGCAGAACTCGTGACACACGATGGTGTGCTCACCGGGCTCGTCGAAGTCGGCGGTGAGCCGGGTGATCTGGCCCGGGAGCACCATGCCGTTCACTGCCGTCCTGGGGATCATGAAGCCGTGTGTCACATCGACCGAGGTGACGAGGAAAGTCACCGACGATCCGGCCGGGATCCGGATCTCGCTCGGGTTGAAGGAGAATGCCTGCGCTACCACCACCGCCTCATATTCCCGCTCGCCGACCTGGTACACCCCGGGGGCGTCGAAGGGAGGGGTCTCGGCAACGGCACTCGGATCGATGGTGTCGTAGTCCTCAGGAAGATGGATGTTCGACTCCACCACGGAGAGGACGATGGCGCCGAATGCCAGCACCAGGACCACCACCGTGGCGTACAGCACGATGCGTTCGTAGCGCTCGACCTTGAGTCCCACGGGTCAGGCCCTCGTCAGCAGCGTCGCGTAGGTCCACACCCAGAGGCCGATGATCACGACCAAGAAGAAGACCATGATGGCCAGTGTCCCCCGCGGCTGTTCTTCGGTTGCCCGACCCTCGCCGTGTTCCGTCATGAGGGCTCCCTCTCCGAGTTGCCGGCAGCATAGCGGCCGAAATCCCACTTCGACGGCCTGCCTCACAGATGATGTCAGGTCAGCCTGACACCTGGCCCGGCCCGGCCTATGGGCTCTACGCTGCCGCCATGCACCGTCCCACCCTCGGTGTCGTCGCCGGGCTGCTCGTCGTCGGTGGAGCGACCGCAATGCTGGTCGATCTCGGCCAAGGCCACGTGGTGTGGGGTGGGATGCTGCTGCGAGCCGGACTGGTGTTGGGGGCCGTGTGGCTGGTGCTCCCCGCGGCGCGTCGGATCCCGACGGCCGGGTGGCTCGGCATCGGGATCTTTGCTGCGGTGATCATCGTCCGCCCCCGTCTCGTGTTATGGGGTCTGGCGGTCGCGATTGCGGTGACGGCGGCGGCGTTGATCCCTCGCGGCAGGTCCTGACTCTCGGTCATGCATCCGACGTCGCGGTGGTGTCGTCGATCGGGGCAGGGTCACGAAGCGAGCCTTCTCTCGGCAGCTTCCCGTTCCCCGGCCTCCGGCGGACGGATCGTCAGGTCGAGGGCGACCCACAGCGCCTTGGCCCACGGGTAGAAGACGATCGGCACGACGACGCTCACGGGCACGACGACGGCGGTCACGACTCCCCAGGGGACCTCCGGCCAGGTCGCCACCATCAGGGCCACGAGCGTGACGGCGAACACTCCGACGGCGGCCACGGTGTTCAGCAACACCGCCCCCAGCCAGTACCCCTCCTCCCGCTCGAAGCGGTGCCCGCAGGCCGGGCAGTGGGGGGAGAACCGGCCCCACGCGCCCACCATGCCCGGGTTGCCGCAGTGGGGACAGCGCAGAAGCAGCGCCCGACCGAGTTCCGTCCAACCACGCACGGCTCCATTGTCATCCGTTCAGAAACGGTCGGTGCCGACCGATACAGGATCACGTGACTCCGGAATCACCCACGACGCAGCCCAAGGCTGCTCCTCCACGAGAGCGCATTGCCCCGCCGGCGCCCGCCCGAGAGGGCGGGCCACCGGCACCCGCCAAGGCCCCCATTCACACCCGCGCTCCCCACGTGGCCCGGATGCTGGAGCGGTGTCTCACCAGCGGCGGCTCGGATCTCCACATACAGCCCGGGAGCCCTCCCCGGGTTCGGATCGATGGGGAGCTGGTCGAGCTCACCAACGAGATCTGGGATGCCAGGGCCACCTACGACTTCGCCAAGGCGCTGTGCAGCGAATCGCAGTGGGCGGAGGTGCAGCGGGTGGGCACCGCCGACTTCGGGATCACCCACGCGAATGGGGAGCGCTTCCGGGTGAGCGTGCTTCGGCAGCAGAACGGGGTCGGAGCGGTGCTCCGCAGCATCCCTTCGCAGTTCCTGAGCTTCGAGCAGATCGGCCTGCCGCCCGAGGCGGTCGATCTGCTGCAGCGGCCGCGGGGCCTCATCTTGGTGACCGGCCCGACGGGATCGGGGAAGTCGACGACGTTGGCGACGATGGTCGACTGGATGAACACCAACCTGCCACGCCACATCATCACCATCGAGGATCCCGTCGAGTTCCGCCACAGCCACAAGAAGTCGGTGGTGACCCAGCGGGAGGTGGGCACCGACGTTCCCAGCTTCACCGAGGCGATGCGGCGGGCGCTGCGCCAGGACCCCGACGTGCTGCTGGTTGGCGAGATGCGCGACCTCGAAACCATGTCGGCCGCGGTCACGGCTGCGGAGACAGGCCACCTGGTTCTGGCGACGCTGCATACGACGGGTAGTGCCAAGACGATCAACCGGATCATCGATGCGTTCCCGAGCGACCAGCAGGCCCAGATCCGGGTGCAACTGGCCCTGTCGCTGCTCTCGGTGATCAGCCAGGTGCTCGTGCCGACCACCGGGGGGAAGACCAAAGACGGCCGTGTGGTGCCGCCCCGGATCTCGGCACTCGAGGTCATGATCATGACCCCCGCCATTGCCAACATGATCCGCAGCAGTGAGGTCAACAAGATCCCCGATGTGATGCAGACCAATCGGCAGATGGGAATGTTCACCCTCGACACTCACCTCGCTGCGCTCTATCAGCAGGGATTGATCGGCAAGGGAGACGCCCTGGCGTTCGCTCAGGATCCGGCGAATCTCGACCGCCTGTTGGGTTGAGGCCCGCCGTCGGTCTCCCGGGGTCCCCTCTCCCGGTGGTCCCGTACAGTGATGGGGTGGACACCGGTCGGCTGATCACGATCGTCCTCGCGGCGGCCGGGGCCCGCACCTTTGCGCTCGCCCACGGGCTGTGGGGGGTGGTGACCCCCCTGGGAACCCGGCGGCTGGCGGCCTCGGTGGCGGTCGGGCCGATCCCGGCTGCGATCATCGGGGCCGTGGTCTGGTTTGCGCTCTGAGATCGGCCGCCGGTGGGCGGCGTTCGCACTGGTGACGATGCTGGCGTCCGCTTGCGGGTCCGCCGCCACCGACCCGGCGTCGACGAAGCCGGTGGCGGCTCCCCTCGAGATCGATGGGCCCGGCCGTCATGAGGGTGAGATCGTGGTCGACGGCTCGCGGCGGCGTTTCGTGGTGTGGATCCCCGAGGCCTCCCCCGGGCCGGCCCCGCTGGTCCTGGTCTTCCACGGCTTCGCCGGGGATCCCGAGGGGGTCGAGGCGCTCTCGACGTTCCACGAGCTGGGGGATCGGGAGGGGCTTGTGGTCGCCTATCCGGAGGGCTCCGGCCGCCCCGCCCGCTGGAAGGTCGACGCCCGTCTCCAAGGGGACGGTGACGTCGTCTTCGTTCGGGAACTGATCGCCCTGCTGGGAACGGTGACTCCGATCGACTCCCATCGCGTCTACGCCGCCGGGATGTCGAACGGGGGCGGGATGGCCGGAAGGCTGGCCTGCGACGCCGCCGACGTCATCGCCGCCGTCGGCTCGGTCGCCGGGGCTCACAACGAGAGCGCCTGCGATCCGGGGCGGCCGATCCCGGTCGTCGAGGTGCACGGGAGCGCCGATCGGATCGTTCCGTTCGAGGGTTGGCCGGGCTGGTTGCCGGCCGCGGACGAATGGACCGAGAGATGGGCCGACCGCAACGAATGCGCCGAGCCGGAGACCGAGGCGGTCGCATCCGACGTCGAGCGCACGACGTGGTCGGCCTGTCGCGACGGTGCCGAGGTGCGCCTCTACCGGATCGAGGACGGCCGCCACGGATGGCCGGGGTCCGATCGAGCGGCGCTCGTCGGGGATTCGACCCTCTCGATCGATGCCACCGCATTGCTGTGGGGGTTCTTCGAGGTGCATGTCCTCCCGTGATCAGTACTCTTCCGCCGATGTCGACCCTTCTTCGCCTCGCCCCGGCTCTGCTGCTCCTCGTCGTCGGACTATCCGCCTGCGGCGACGACGATGCCGGAGACGGCGACCCTGCTTCCACGACAGCGCCGGCCACGACGGCCGCTCCCTCCGCGACGGTGACCCCGACCACCGAGCCCCCGGCCACTTCGACCACCGCTGCGGCGACCACCACGACGACCACGACCCCCCCGACGACCGAGCCGGTCGACGACCGCACCACGATCGAGATCACGATTCGTGAAGGCGAGGTCACCGGTGGCGGCCGACGAGAAGTGGTGCTCGGGTCGGAGTTGCGCATTGTGGTCGATGCGGATGTGGCCGACGAGATCCATGTGCACGGCTACGACGTGTTCGGCGCGGTGGCGCCGGGCACGCCGGCCGTGCTCGAGATGACCGCCGACATCCCGGGTGTCTTCGAGGTGGAGTTGGAGGGGGCTCACACCGAGATCCTCGAACTGGAGGTCGCACCGTGAGGTGGCTGCGGCGCGGGGTGCTCGCGGGCCTCTGCCTGGTGCTGATCCCGGCTCCGGCCCTGGCGCACGGGATCGGCGGCCGCAGTGACCTGCCGGTGCCGCTCGAGTACTTCCTCTACGGAGCCGGCGTCGTGCTCGCGCTGTCGTTCGGAGCGCTCGCGGTGCTCTGGCCGGAGCCCAGGCTCCAAGACGGCCCCCGCCCGGACTCCGGTGGAACCAGGATTCCCCGCTGGCTGATCGGGGTCGCCCAGGCCGTCGGGGTTGCCACGCTGGCGCTGGTCATCACCGCCGGGATCTTCGGCGAGTCGGAGGTCCGCACCAACGTCGCCCCGGTCACCGTCTGGGTGGTCTTCTGGCTGGTACTGCCGTTTCTCGCCTCGGTCACCGGCAACTTGTGGGCGGCCGTGAGCCCCTGGGCGGCGTTGGGCCGCTGGATGGGACTGGAGCGAGGGGACCGCGGTCCGGGCCGCTGGGGGGTGTGGCCGGCGGGGCTGGCCTTTGTGGCGTTCACCTGGCTGGAACTCGTGTACCCGGATTCGGCCTCGCCTCGCGCCCTGGGGATTGCCGCCCTGGCCTACACGCTCTACATGCTGGTCTGGATGGAGCGGGCCGGGCTGAGCCGGGCGGTCTCCGGTGCCGACGGATTCGCCGTGTATCACCGGCTGCTGAGCAGCATCGGCCCCCTGGGCCGCAGCGAGGACGGGAGGCTGGTGCGCCGCGGCTGGCTTCGGGCACTCCCCGTGCTTCCGCTCTGGCCGGGCCTCACCTTCTTCGTGATCGCGATGATCGGCACCGTCACCTACGACGGGCTGTCCAACACTCCGTGGTGGGACGAGGTCTCCTTCGATCTGGTGGGTACCGCCCAGAACTCACAGTGGTTCGGAACCCTTGCTCTGCTGGGCACCGTGGGTGCGATCGGGGCCGCCTACCTCGGTGCCTCGTGGTTTGCGGCTCGCATCGCCGGGGATCCGGATCTCGATGCCGCCGCGGTGGCCCGCTCGTTCGCCCACACCCTGGTCCCGATCGGGCTCGCCTATGCGGTGGCCCATTACTTCACCCTCATCCTCTTCGAGGGCCAGATGCTGCTGTCGGCGGTCAGCGATCCGTTTGGGTCCGGGTGGGACCTCTTCGGGACCGCCGACCGCACCATCAACTACACCTTCCTGTCGCCGACGGTGGTGTGGTGGGTGCAGGTGGCCGTCATCGTGGCGGGCCACCTCGTGGGGGTGGTGCTCGCCCACGATCGGGCGCTGGCGGCCTTCCCCGCCGAGCGGGCGGTGCGGACCCAGTACGCCATGCTGGCGTTGATGGTGGCGCTCACGGGACTGGGGCTCACGATCCTCTCCGCCGGATAGCCCTCCCGGATCCCCCGAGCGGCTCCCTACACTCGATCCGGTGCGGCTGCGCGTGCTCGGCTCCAACGGCGCCTATCCCACCCCGGGTCACCCGGCCTCCGGGTACCTCATCGACGAGGGGAACACGCTGGTGTGGATCGACGCCGGTCCCGGCACCTTCGTGGCCCTGCAGGAGGTGGCCTCACCGTACGAGGTCGATGCGGTGGTGATCACCCACGTCCACGGCGACCACTGCGGAGACCTTTTCCCGCTGTTCAACCTGTTTCGATTGGGCCCCGCGCCGCGACGAGGCGTTCCCGTCTTCGTCCCCGAGGGGGCGGCCGCGCACCTGGGAGCGTTCGCCAGAGCCGGCCCCGATCACGACTTCTACTCGGTATTCGACTTCCACACCGTGGCCCGCAGCGACGACGTGCACCTCGGCCCGGTGCGGGTTCGATTCGGCGAGGCTGCCCATCCCGTCCCGACGCTGGCGGTGAGGGTTGAGGGCGGCGGTCGCTCGCTCACCTATTCGGGGGACACCGGTCCCGGTGGCGACCTCGAGGAACTCGCCCGAGGCGGCACCGTGCTGCTCTGTGAGGCGACCTATCAGGGGGACCCTCGCCGGGATCCCTACCCCTTCCACCTCAGCGCCGCCGAGGCGGGGGGCGGGG
>JBFELU010000097.1:0-7186 GCA_041551965.1 Acidimicrobiia bacterium | reverse complement strand
GGTGATCTCGGGAACCACCACCTGGGACTCGTCGGCTCCCCGTGTGCCATCCCCGCCAGATCCGAGGAGCCACAGGACGCCAAAGCCCAATACCCCCACCACCAGGGCTACCAGCCACTGGCCGTGGCGGCCGCCTGCTGACCGCACATGTCCCCTTGTGGTCGCGCTGCCTCAGCATCTCCCGACGAAGATCGATCTGCCAGAGTCTTCCGCCCCAACCGACTCCCGACATTGGTGCCAATGGCTGCAGACTCGAAGCTCAGGCACGCCCACCGTCGGATGGGCCAGCGTCAGCTCATCGGAGCTCAGGGCTCCTGCACGAAGACGGCCAGTGATACCCCCTCCAAGGCCCGCAGCCCACGCACCTCGTCCTCTCCGAGGCCTTTGTTGAGACTGAGACCCATCATCTGGGCCTCTCCGCTGATGGTCGAACGACCGACGACCATGTCGTTGATGTTGATGTCCTGGGCCCCGAGATAGGTGCCGACCCGTCCGATCGTGCCCGGGACGTCGTCGTTGAGGAGAAGCAGCATGTGGCGGCTGATCGGGAGCTCGACCTCGTGGTCGAGCGCCTCGGTGATCACCGGGCCCTTGCGACCCACCGTGGTGCCCGCCACCGAGTGACGCTCCTGCCCACGCCGTCCGGAGACCCGAATCACCGATTGATAGTCCGGACTCTCGCGCGTCGCCTCTTCCAACACGGTCACCCCTCGAGCGCGGGCCACGGCGCTGGCGTTGACGAACGTGATCGGGGCGTCGCTGACACGGGACAGCACGCCCTTGAGCGCCGCCAGGGCGATCGGCCGGACCGGCCCCTCAGCGAGCCGGCCCTCCACCCGGATCACCAACTCATCGGGGACGCCGGAGGCCACGGCAACGAAGATCGACCCCAGACGCTCGGCGAGCGGAAGGAACGGCCTGGTCTCCTCCGGCACGTCGAGACCCGCCTCGACGTTCACCGCGTTCGGCACCAGGCCCCCCTCGAGTGCCTCGAGGACCGCCTTGGCGACGTTGAGGCCCGCTTTGTCCTGGGCCTCGACCGTGGAAGCTCCCAAGTGCGGGGTCACCACCACTTGGGGAAGCTCGAAGAGGGGGCTCTCGGCCACGGGCTCCGTCGAGAACACGTCGAGGGCGGCCCCCGCGACCCGCCCATCACGCACCGCGTCGGCCAGCGCCGCTTCGTCCACGATGCCGCCCCGGGCGGTGTTGACGATCCGGATCCCGTGCTTCACCCGCCTCAGTGCCGCTTCGTCGATCAGCAGCTCGGTGTCACGGGTCCGTGGGACGTGGATCGTCACGAAGTCGCTCTCCTCGAGGAGGCGACCCAGATCAACCATCTCGACGCCGACGCGACGGGCGCGATCCGTCGCCACGTAGGGGTCGTACGCCAGCATCCGCATCCCGAGCGCAGCGGCAATGTGGGCCACGATCATGCCCACTCTGCCCAGACCGATGATGCCGAGCACCTTGCCGTTGAGTTCGATGCCCTGCAACGACGATCGCTCCCACTTCCCGGCCCGGAGGCTGCGATCGGCCTCGGGGATGCGGCGCGCCTGCGACAGCAGCAGGGCGATGGTGTGCTCCGCCGCCGAGACCACGTTCGCCTGCGGCACGTTGACGACCAGGATCCCCGCTGCGGTGGCGGCCGCCAGGTCGATGTTGTCGACGCCGACGCCGGCGCGACCGATCACCTTGAGCGCAGGCGCCGCCTCGATGAGTTCCGAATCGACCTGCGTCGCCGAGCGGACGATCAAGGCCATCGCATCGCCGACGACATCCAGGAGTTCGCTTCGATCCGACACCTTCTCGACCCGGGCGTGGTCCCGCAGGAGCTCGATGCCCGCTTCGGCGATCGGTTCGGCGACGACGACGAGGGGAAGGTCGGCGTCCATTACTGGATATTGAAGTACCAGTACCAGGCGCCGGCGCTGAGGATCGCTCCCACGATCGCCGCCTTGAATGCCTGCTTGACGACCCCCCAGAGAAAGATGAGGGCGGTGATGACGCCCACGCCGATGAGGATTGCGGCCAAGGTCGGATTGGCCTCGACCGTCTCGGCGATCTCTTCGACTCGGTCACGCACGTCCTCGGGAACACGCTCGACGATCTCGTCGGTGACCTGGGCGAAGTGGAACATGGCGGGGAGCTTACCCGGCGGTCTCGGAGGGGCGTTCGATCTGGGCCGCGAAGGCGCGACAGGCGAGCGAGCGCTCCAAGTCGTGTACGGCCTCGGTCAGCACCCGTCGGAGAATCGGGCCGAGGTCGTCTTGAGCAAGCAATCCCCGGAGGTGGTCGCCGGTGGAGGCTTCGATCCGGTAGGCGGGGTAGAACGAGCGCCAGTACCCCCGAGCCGCCTCCACTTCCCATTCGGTGAACAGGGCCGGCAGTCCCTCGAAGAAACGACGCACGAACGGCTCGAGGAGCTCGCGTTGCCGCCGCACCCAGAATCCCGAGGCGGCGGCCAGGGCGAGGTGCAGCGATTCGTACCCCTGACCGTGGAGGCGCTCCCACACCCGATCCTTGGCCTCCCGAACAGGGTGGGCGGCGGCGGCCCGCTCCACCGCTCGGGCTCCCCGGTCGCTGGGATCCCTCGAACGCTCCCCCGCCAACCGCTCATCGGCGGCCTCGTCCCCGAGGGCGGCCATCGCCACCGCCACCGCCCATCGCATGTCCTGATCGATCGCCAGACCCTCCGGCGGCGAATCGACGATCCCGGCGGCGATCCGGACCGTATCCGGGGTCGAGGCGACTCCGACGAGCGCCCGGGCCCAGGTGACTCGCAGGTCACCGGGAGGTGCGGCGTCGATGGCCCGGCGGGCGGCCGCGACGAAGCCGCCCACGGCGGCATCGATGGTCCCCTCCGGCACATAACGCCCGATCGCCCCGGCCGCAGTTGCGGTCACCATGCGCACCATCGGCAGCGACGGCTCGGTGACGAGATGATCCTCGACGAGAGCCAGGTACTCGAGTGAGCTGAGTCCCCGGTCGCGCACCATGTCCCAGAGCGAAGCCCACACTTGCTGGCGAAGCAGCGGATGCTCGACCGACCCGAGCCTCTCCTTCGCCCATCCGATCGAGACCGGGTCGAGGGCCACCTTGGCGTAGCCGTGGTCGCCGTGGTTCGGGTAGACGAAGGCGGGTGCCTGCGACCCGACGACCGCGTCGACGCCCCGGCGAGCGTCCTCGAGGGTCACCGGCAGCACGCGAACCGAATCGTCGCCGTCGATGAGCGCCACCTCGAGGTGATGGGGCCGGAGGGTCGGGTGTTCGTCGGGCGCGGTCTGCACGAGCTCGAACCGCGTCACCGAATCCCCGGCGACGGCCCAATCAACCGAGATCGTGTTGAGCGACGGGGCTCGCAGCCATCGCGCCGCCCAATGCACCAGGTCGATCCCGGCACCCTCCTGGAGCGCGGCGAGAAAGTCGGCAAGGGTGGCGTTGCCGAATCGATGCCGACGGAAGTAGAGGCGCATACCCTCCCGGAAGGCCTCCTCGCCGATGGCGGCGACCATCTGCTTGAGCACCGCCGCACCCTTCCCGTAGGTGATCCCGTCGAAGTTGAGGAAGGTCTCGTCGGTGCTGGGCACGTCGTCGGCAATGCGATGCGTGGTCGGCAGTTGATCCTCACGGTAGGCCCACAGCTTCATCCGGAAGTGGAAGTCCTGCCAGACGGCGGGGTAACGGCCCCCGTGATCGAGAGCGGCGTAGGCCACATAGGACGCAAAGCTCTCGTTCAGCCACAGGTCGCTCCACCATTGCAGCGTCACCAGGTCGCCGAACCACATGTGGGCCAGCTCGTGGAGGAGGTATTCGGCCCGCCTGGTCAGTTGGTCCTCGGTGGGTGGGTCGCGAAACACGACGGTGTCGGTATACGTCACCGCCGCCACGTTCTCCATGCCGCCCCAGTTGAACTCCGGCACGAACAACTGGTCGTACTTCCCGAAGGGGTAGGGCTCGTCGAAGAACTCCGAGAAGTAGTCGATCCCGGCCTTCGTCACCGCCCAGATGTCGTCGGCGTCGAGATGCTCGATCAACGATGCCCGGCAGTAGAGACCGAGCGGTATGCCCCGGTGCTCGCCGTGCACCGAGGCAAACGGGCCGGCACAGATCGAGAACAGGTAGGTGCTGAACGGAGGGGTCTCGGCAAACACCCGGCGCATCCGGCCGTCCACCGATTCCTCGCGATCGATCTCGGCCCCGGCCGACACCACGGCCCAGTCGGCAGGCGCCGTGACGGCCAGCCGATAGATCGCCTTGAGGTCGGGCTGATCGAAGCACGGGAAGAGGCGGTGGGCCGAGTACGGCTCGAATTGGGTGTAGAGGTACTCGGAGCCGTCCTCGGGATCGACGAATTGGTGGAAGCCCTCCCCGGTGCGGTCGTACCTTCGCTCGAAGGAGATCCGCAGTTCGTTCTCGGGCCGCAGCCGACCGCCGGGAAGCGTGATGCGCCGCCCATCCCACGGGGGTTCGCCGTCGACGCCGTTGAGAACGAAGTCGTCGATGCGACCCCCCGTCCATTCCACGAACGTGTCCCCGGGCCCCCGATACTCGAACGAGATCGTCACCTCACCGCGAAAGGTCTTGGCGCCGGGCTCGAGATCGATCTCGAGGTTGTACGAGACGGCACCGATCTGGCCGGCGCGACGTTCAGCCTCTTCGAGGCTCAGGCGATCCCGGGCGACGGCTGCCGGTTCGACGACCCTCTCCTATCCCTGAGCGTCGCGCAGGTAGGCGATCACAGCCGCGATCTCTTCGGCTTCGAGAACACCGGCGAACGCCGGCATGGCGTTGCGCCCGCCGGCGATCGCGGCGACGAGCTCCTCATCGGGGAGGGTGACGGAGTTCGACCCGGGACCGAGTGCCGGCCCCGCCATCCCCCCGAGATCGGCCCCGTGGCACGCGCTGCAGTTGGCGGCGAAGATCGCCTCGCCCCTCGCCACCGGGTCGCCGTCCACCGCCTCCTCCTCGTCTTCGTCCTCCTCGACGGGCACCGGCATCGTGGTGGGCGGCAAGGCCACCGGAACGTTGTTGAGCGGGTCACGCCAACCCGGGAAGTCGGCCGCGGTCTCCTCCAAAGAGCGGAGGAACACCGCGAGCGCATCGATCTGCTCCAGAGTGAGGGCACCTCCGAAATCGAGTGAATAAGCCCCCATTGCCGATCCCGGCACTCCGACGGCGATGAGCTGGCGGATCTGCTCGTCATCGGCATCGGAGAGGAACTGCTTGGCGTTGAGGGCCGGACCGACACCCCCGAGACCATCGGCCCCGTGGCAGGAAGCACAGTTCGCCCGGTAGAGGGCGGCCCCCTGATCGGCCAGCGATGCCAGATGGACCTCGCGAGCCTCTCCGCGGCTGGAGGGCTCGTAGAGGCGATAGAGCGGGAAGGCGAGCACGGCGGCTGCGATCATCACAAGACCCCAGGTGAGCCACCGATTGGTGGACCGTTCGAGATCGGTGTCGGCAGGCCGCTCCGGCATCAGTGACCGCCTTCGCATGAAGGACCGCGCTTCGGCTCGTCGATCGATTCGGAACCCGGAGAGGCGCCCTCCTCCACCGATCCGGTGTCGACGTTCACGATCCCGTCCTCCAGCACCACCGAGAAGCGGTCCATGCCCCGCGGCGACGGGCCGGCTCGGTGTTCGCCCAAACGGTTGAACACCGACCCGTGGCAGGGGCACTCGAACTCGCCGGAGGACTCGCACCAGGACACCCGGCACCCGAGATGAGGGCACTTCTCGGCGAGGGCGACCACCTCACCCTCGTGCTTCGTCAGATAGGCGCGGGCGGCTCGGACGGCGGTCACGCCGTCCTCGGGGACCTCGTCGGCGGCCACGGTCCGCACCACGCCGCCGAAGCCGGTGGGCGTGCCCGGCCGGAGGAGATCCCAACTGGTCCACGCCCCGGCGACACCGATGAAGCCCAGCCCCCACTTCCAGGAGCGGCTCAGGAACTGGCGGCGATCGAGCTCACTCACAGCTCACCATGCCATTCCTCCCAGGGCCACACCCACCCCCAGTTCGGGCCCCGGAAGGCAAAACCGATGATCGTGAGCACGATCCACACCACCAGGAACACCGTGAACGTCATCACGGCCACCTTGCGGAACCGGGGACTGAGACGTGGATTCCGGTCGATGTAGGGCAGAGCCAGCATCCCGACGACGATCGCCGTGGGTACCAGTATGCCGGCCACCATCGGGTGGAACCATGAGAGCAGCTCCTGGAGCGCGGCGAAGTACCAGGGAGCCTTCTCCGGGTTCGGGGTGTTGGATGGGTTGGCGATCTCCCGCAGCGGGGCGTCGAAGAGCAGCGCCAGCACCAAGACGAGCAACAGCGTCCCGACGGCGATGACGGCATGGCGCACGATGAGGTGGGGCCAAACCATGACGAGGTCCTGCTCGTCGGGCACCTTGCGATCGCCCGTCGCCGGCTTCCCGGGAACGATGCCCAGCAAGCGCCGGCCGCCGACGACCTTCGGATCAGACATCTTCGGTCTCCCCGGTGTCGAGCATGGCGTCCTTCCGCCATCTCCAGAGATGCACCGCCAGCAGCACCACGATCGCGGCCGGGAGGATCGCCACGTGCAAGACGTAGAAGCGCAACAGCGTCGCCGAGCCCACCTGGGGCCCACCCACGAGCATGTCACTCACGGTGTCTCCGATCAGGGGCACGAAGCCGGCCATCGACGTCCCCACCGTGACGGCCCAGTAGGCCAGCTGATCCCACGGCAGCAGGTAGCCGGTGAACGACATCAGCAGCGTCAGGAGCAACAGCACCACGCCGACCACCCAATTGAACTCCCGGGGGGGCTTGTAGGCGCCGCGATAGAAGACCCGTGCCATGTGGGCGGCCACCGCCAGGACCATCAGATGGGCCGACCATCGATGCACGTTGCGGATGTACTGCCCGAATGCCACCTCAGTCTGAAGGCTCTGGATGTCGCCGTACGCGGTGATGGGAGAGGGCACGTAGAAGAACATGAGATAGACGCCCGACACGACGAGCGAGACGAAGAGGGTGAGCGACATCGCCCCGAGGAACCAGCTGTATCGGAAGGTGAGTTCCTTGCGGCGCACCTTGACCGGGTAGATGTGCAGCAGGAAGTTCGACCAGTGCCCGGCGGCTCGATCCCGCTCGGTGACCCGCTCGGGAGACCGGAAGATCGACCGACCGATGTCGGTCTCCCG
>JBFELU010000096.1:0-7257 GCA_041551965.1 Acidimicrobiia bacterium | reverse complement strand
TGGTGGCCTTCGAACTGGAAGGAAAACGCCGGGTCGCCTTCGGCACCGAGTCGAGCCCCGATACCACTCTCGGCGCCGCGGTCGCCGCCTCGGCGGCCGTGCCGATGGTGTTTCAACCCGTTGCCATCGACGGGCACCGCTACGTGGACGGGGGCATCGCCTCGGGCACCAGCGCCGACTTGGTTCTGGGGGCACCGGAACCTCTCGATCTGGTGATCGTCGTGGCACCCATGGCCGCCGATGAAACCCGCCCGGAGGCCCGGTTCTACGAACCGTTGATCGACCGGCTGGGCCACGAGGCCCTCACCGCCGAGAGGGAGCAGGTGTCGGCCGCCTGGCCGGCAACCGAGTTCCTATTGCTGCGTCCCGATGTGCGCGTCCTCGATCAGACCCGCCCCAATCCCCTCAGCACCCACGCCGCCGTTCCCGCATTCCTGACGACGCTGCAGGGGATGCGCCACCGGCTGGCGGCCGACGACGTGTGGCCGCTGCTGTCGAAGCACCTCCTGGCGCCGGGCCACCACTGAAGCGGCGGCGTCCTCGGTCTTGGGCCCGAAGATCCCGTCGATCGGGCCCGGGCTGAACCCCTTGGCGAGCAGGGCTTGCTGCAGTTCCTTGACCTCGTCACCCTGCGATCCGTTGCGAAGCATTGGTCCCTGCTCTGCGCTCCGGGCGCAAGGGCAACCGGCGCCGAAGGCCCTACCCGGGCTCGCACCCGGTCCCCGGCGCGTCGGGGCAACGATCCTCGCCGTGACCACCCCACACCGTGTCGATCCCGGTTCCCCCGAGCACCAGGTCCCGTCCCGAGCCGCCCTGCACCACATCATCGCCGGCATCACCCGACACCGAGTCCGACCCACCGCCGCCCAGGAGGCGGTCGTCGCCGTCGCCACCGTTCAGGATGTCGGCGCCCGATCCTCCACAGATCACATCGTCGCCGCCGGCGCCGTCGATCACGTCGGGTCCCGCCAGGCCCTGGATGACGTCGGGCCCCGAGGTCCCCACCAGCACGTCGGCTCCCCGGGTCCCCACGATCGTCGGAGCGAGGCCTCGACACGCCGGGGTGCGCGGACCCACCTGCGCCAGCCCGGCACCGACGTCGTCCGAGTCGCCGAAGGAGCGGGCTCGGTCGCGGATCAGGTCGGGGACGGCTCCCGGAGCCGTGGCCGGATACGCCTGGAGGAGAAGGGCGGTGATGCCCGCCACATGGGGCGTCGCCGCCGAGGTCCCGTGGAGGACCCCCACCGACGTGGTGACCCCGGCCGGCCCCACCACGTCGGGCTTGGGCCTCCCGTCGGCGGTGGGACCCCGGCTGCTGGTGGCGGTGGGCGAGGTCGGATCCCACCACGGCACCGCCCCCACGGTCACCGCGCCGACGACGTCTCCCGGCACCAGGACGCTCCCTTCCGTCTGGAAGAACTGCAGATCGGAGGTGCCGGCGGCAAACACGTCGACCCGGCGGGCGGTCCCGCGTACCACGCGGACTCCGAAGCCGTAGGTACGGCGGGTGCCGCCGGGGTTCCGCCATTCGAGCTTCTCCGTCGGCCGATCCCCCGGGCCCCGGACATCGGTGGTACACGTCAGCGGCTCCTCGTCTTCGAAGAGACACAGCTCGAGGTCGGCATCGCCGAGCCACGAGACGTGGAGGTCGAAGGTGCCCCCCGGTGTCACCGTGAAGCGATCGATCCGCTCGCCGGGGGCCACGTCGAGCCAGCCGTCGCCGTCCCCGTCTGCCGGGAACCCGCCCCAGTGGCGGCGAGCGTAGTTCCCCGCCGCCGTGACCCAGACGATCCCCTCGTCCAGGGCCCACTGCACGGCCCGTGCGATCGGCGAGGTCCCGTCGAACGGACCGGAGAGGTACCCGATCGAGAAGCTGACCACGTCGATGTCCTCGGCGATCAGGTAGTCGATCACCGACCAAAGGTCGAAGTCGAAGGCCACGAGATGCAGCTCGGCTCCCGGCGCCACGTCGTGGACGATCTCGGCGGCGGCGGTGCCGTGGCTGCTCCCCGTCTCGACCGCGCCGTCGCGCCGGAAGGAGGCGGTCGCGATCTCTGCGGGGAGCTCGCTCCCCAGTCGGCTTCGATACCCGTCGAATCCGATGTCGACGATCGCCACCTTCACCCCGCGGCCGGTGACTCCGGCCTCGTGCCAGGGGGTCGCTCCGACGAGTGCGGCGCCGCTCGGCCCCGAGGTGGGCAGCCAGTCCCCCTGGGGCAGTCCAGAGCCGAGATCGGGCGCGGCGGGAGGACCCCACAACAGGATCACCAGCCCGATCACGACGGGCGTGCGCCATCTCAGTACCGTACTCAACCCACTACTGAGAGTAGTGGGTTGACTTGAATTGTCAACGGAAAGTAGGGGTAGGCGGGGTCCGGCTCAGGCGGCCGAGAAGCGGATCGTATGGTGCCCGGTGGCCCCATCGGGCCGGGGCGGGGCGACCTCGCCGGTCTGGGTCTCGCCGGTGCCGTCGGTGGCTCGCACCCGCACGGTGTGATCACCGGCCGCGACGTCGACGCCGATCCTCCACTGCACCCACGCCCGGGCCGACAGCGGGCTGCTGACCTCCGCCTCGAGCCAGGGACCATCATCGAGGGCCACCCCCACCCTCTCGATCCCCACCGTCGGCGCCCAGGCCACCCCGGCGACCTCGAGGCGGCCGGCAGTCACGGTTGCGCCGCTGCGGGGCACGTCGATGCGCGACTGGGTCTTGACCGGGCCCTCCTTGGACCACCCGCGGGGGATCCAATAGCCGTCGAAGCCGTCCCAACCGGTGAGGGTGATCTCGGTGAGCCACTTGGTGGCCGAGACGTAGCCGTAGAGACCGGGCACGATGAGACGAGCCGGGAACCCGTGCCGACGGGGCAGCACCTCCCCGTTCATGGCCACCGCCACGAGGGGCTCCCGTCCGTCGAAAGCCAACTCGGTGGGGAAACCGGCCGTCCAGCCGTCGATCGACCGGCCCACGATCTGTGTTCCCGCGTCGGTGACCCCCGCCTCCTCGAGGAGGTCGACCAGCCGCACCCCGGTCCAGAGGGCGTTGCCCACCAGATGGCCTCCCACCTCGTTCGACACGCACGAGATCGTGACGTAGTCCTCGACGAGGGGCCGCGCCAGCAGGTCGGCGTACGTCAGCTCCAACGGACGCTCGACGGCACCGGTGATCCGTACCGACCAATCCGCCTCGTCGACGCGAGGGATCACCAACGCGGTGTCGATGCGATAGAAGTCGTCGTTGGGCACCACGATCGGCGTGAGACCGGCGACGGCGAACGAGGCATCGGGGCCCGGTGGATCGGCCGCCTCGGTGGGCGGGTCGAGGACGATCTCGGGCACCGAAGGAAGCGAGGCGATGAGCCTCCTGCCCACGATCCCCGATCCGAGGGCCAGCACACCACCGGCCGCCGCCATGCCCAGGAAGCGGCGCCGGCCCCGATCCTCGGCGACCGCGTCGGTCGGCTCGGATTCCGGGTCCGACATTCGCAGCAGCAGCCGGGTGGCCCCGAGACCGGCGGCGAGGGCCACCGTCGCCGCCGCGACCACGGGGACCGGCTCGGCCAAGGGCTCGCCGAGCGCGGCCGCCACCCCCAACACGCCGAAGCCGCCGAAGACCGCTGCCGCCACCCAGAATCGATCCCGGGCGGCGACCCCCACGAACCAGCCGACCACGAGCGCGATGGTCACCGTCCCTATGGCCAGGGCCCCTTTGTCGGCGGTCCCGAAGAGCCCGATGGCGAAGTCCTCGAGCCAGGCCGGGGAGTTTCGCACGACGAAGTTCCCGACCGAGGCCAGCGGCGAAGCCACCGCATCGAAGAGCCCGGCCAGCAGCTCGCCGGTGCCGATGGCGAGCCCGGCCCCGACGAGACCCGAGATTCCCGATCGCTGCATGCACAGCACAACGACCGTCGGGGCTCCGACGTTCCCGGGTCATCCGGCCCTAGTGACGACTCCCGGCGGGATGCATGCTGACAGCATGGCCGACCTCAGGATCCAGTGGGCCTACGCCCCGTTTCTCCTCGGGGCTGTCGCCATCCACCTCGCCGCACCCCGCCGCCTCTTCGGCACCTGGTGGCCGGCGATCCTGCTGGCGGGAGCGGCGCTGGCGGCTGCGGCGATTCTGATCGGCGCGGCCCTCCGGAACGAGCACCGCCGAAACCTGTTGCTGTTCGCCCCACCGCTGGCCTTCCCCCTCCTGGCGGGGGCCCTCGATTCGGTGTGGCCCCTCGCCTTGCTCCTCCCGGCGCTGATCTTCGTGGTCCGCTGGAGGGCGGTGCGGATCCAGACCGGACACGAGCCTCCCCCCTCGCCGTAGTCGATCCCGGCGGGCACAATTGGGACGAGATGACCTCGGGTCCCCAGTTCGTGCCGCCGGATCGCGCTCCGCAACTGGCGGAGCCGATTGCCTGGTTCGACCTCGCCGACGGCCTCCGGGTCGGCCTGCGGCCGATCCACCCCGAGGATCGGGAACAACTCCTCGAGGGCTTTGCCGCCCTGTCGCCCGAGAGCCGCTATCACCGCTTCCTGGCCCCCGCGCCGCGACTCACCGCCCGCCAGGCGGCCTATCTCACCGAATTGGACCAGGTCAATCACTTCGCCTGGGGAGTCGGAATCCCCGAAGCCGACGATCTCCGCGGCATCGGGGTGGCCCGCTACGTCCGGGAGACCGACGACCCGGCATCGGCCGAGATCGCGGTGGCCATGACCGACCCCTATCAGGGCCGGGGGCTGGGATCGCTGCTCGTGACCGCCCTCGCCTTCGTGGCCTCCAGCCACGGGATCGAGCGGCTGACGGGGTACATGCACGCCGAGAACCGGCCGATCATCAGGATCTTTGAGAAGCTCGGCGCCCGCTTCGAGCCGGCGGAGCCGGGAATCCTCTTCGCCGAGGCGGCCATCACCGCGGCGATGCCGTGCCCGCTCGGCGGCGACGCATGCCACGAACTGATCCGCATCGCCGACCGGGCCGCCCACCCTTCGGCGTCGCTCCGCGACTCCGATGACCCCGAGGACTGATCAGCGGGCGAAGCGCCACAGCCCGGCTTCCTCGGCGGCCCCGCGGGCCGAGGCCATCTCCTCCGGAGTGACCCGGCGATCGATGTCGCCATAACGATCGGTGCCCGGCACCCGGTGGTCGGGCCGGTACTGCGCCATCAGGTTCACAAAGGTATCGGGTGAGAGTTCGTCGGCCAGCCAGCGCATGATCGCCGCCGTCTCCGCCCCCAGGCCCGGCATCACCAGGTGCCGTACCAGCACGCCTCGACGCGCCAGTCCGTCCGGCCCCATCCTCAGCACTCCGGTCTGGCGATGCATCTCGGCAATCGCCGCCCGCGCCACCTCCGGGTAATCGGAAGCATGAGCCAGACGGCGGCCGGACTCGGGCTCCCAGAACTTGAAGTCGGGCATGTAGATGTCGACGAGGCCGTCCATGAGGCGCAGCGAAGAGAGCCCGTCGTAGGCCGACGTGTTGTAGACGATCGGGATCCGCAGCCCGTCCTCGACGGCGACCGCGATCGCCTCGACGACCTGGGGAGCCACATGCTCCGGGGTGACGAAGTTGATGTTGTGGCACCCGAGCCGCTGCAACTCGAGCATCACCGCGCCGATCTGCTCGGCGTCCATCTCCCGGCCGTCGGGACGTTGGGAGATGTCCCAGTTCTGACAGAAGACGCACTGGAGGTTGCAGAACGCAAAGAAGATCGTCCCCGAGCCGAGCCGGCCCCGCAGACACGGCTCCTCGCCGTGGTGCGGGAACGCGCTCGACACCAAGGCCCACCGCCCGGTGTGGCAGGTGCCGGTCTCCCCCGACCACCGATCGACGTCGCAGTCCCGGGGGCAGGCGCGGCACGACCGCAGTTCGGCGCGGGCGGCGGCCACCCGGTCGGCGAGCAGGCCGGAGCGAGCGGCCTCGCGATAGGCCGGCTCGAAGTCGTCGATCACGAACCGATCGGCCATCCCCACCCAGGCTACGGGCCATACACTGAAGGCATGGCCGAGGCCGTGGCCCGTTACTGGAGCCGCACGGAGGACGGCCGGGTTCGGTGCGACCTCTGTCCCCGCTCGTGCACGCTGAAGGACGGCCAACGGGGTCTCTGCTACGTGCGCGTCAACCGCGACGGCACGCTGGTCCTCGACACCTACGGACGCTCCAGCGGGTTCTGCGTCGACCCCATCGAGAAGAAGCCCCTCCACCACTTCCTTCCCGGGACACCCGTCCTCTCCTTCGGGACCGCCGGGTGCAATCTCGCCTGCCGTTTCTGCCAGAACTGGGACATCTCGAACGCCCGACAAGACGATGTGCTGGCCGCCGAGGCGGCACCCGACGCGATCGCTGCCGCCGCGGTCGATCTCGGTTGCCGCAGCGTGGCGTTCACCTACAACGATCCGGTGGTGTTCCACGAGTACGCGGTCGACGTCGCCGCCGCCTGCCGGCAGGTCGGAGTGCGGACGGTGGCGGTGACCGCCGGCTACGTGTCGCCCGAGCCCCGTGAGGAGTTCTACCGCTTCATCGATGCGGCCAACATCGACCTCAAGGCGTTCGACGACGGCTTCTACCGTCGGGTGTGCGGAGGGCGCCTGGAACCGGTGCTCGAGACGATCTCCTACGTGCACGGCGCCGGAGTGTGGCTGGAGCTCACCACGCTGCTCATCGAGGGTCTCAACGACGGCGACGCCGAGATCGATGGGCTCACCACCTGGGTGGTCGAGCACCTCGGACCCGACGTGCCTCTCCACTTCACGGCCTTTCATCCCGACTTCAAGATGCGCGACCGCCCCCCGACGGCGGCGGCCACGCTGCGGCGCGCCCGGGGCATCGGCCGGCGAAACGGGCTGCGTCACGTCTACCTCGGCAACGTCTGGGATCCGGAGGGCGAACGCACCGTGTGCCGAGGGTGCGGCGCGACCGTGATCGGACGTGACGGCTACCGGGTGACCGCCTGGGGACTCGACGACCGCGGTGCCTGTGATGCCTGTGGAACGGAGTGCCCGGGTGTGTTCGAGGAGAGCCCGGGCGACTGGGGAGCCAGGCGGCTCCCGGTGCGGATCGCGTGAGGAGATCTTCCGTCTACGTCGGGGTCGCCGCCTCGTCGGCGTCGGTCCTGATCCTCGAGGTGGCCCTGACCCGGGTGTTCGCCGTCACCCAGTTCTATCACTTCGCCTTTCTCGTCGTCAGCCTGGCTCTCCTGGGCTTCGGGGCCAGCGGATCGGCGCTGGCGGTGTTCCCGGCGCTGGGGCGGGGCGGTCCTCGCCGCTGGGCCC
>JBFELU010000095.1:0-7501 GCA_041551965.1 Acidimicrobiia bacterium | reverse complement strand
GAATTCGGCCGCGTCTTCGAACAGCGAGTTCGACCACGACGGCCCGCGCCCCTCGGCGTTGACGGTGTACGGCGTGCAGGGCAAATTGCCGCCATAGATCGACGAGCAGCCGGTGGCGTTGGCGATCAGCATGCGATCGCCGAACAGCTGCGACGCCAGCTTGACGTAGGGCGTCTCCCCGCACCCGGCACAGGCACCCGAGTACTCGAAGAGAGGTTCGAGGGCCTGGGAACCCTTCACCGAGACGGCATTGACGGTGCTGCGGTCGACCTCGGGGATCTCTAAGAAGAACTCGAACCGCTCCCGCTCGGTCGCGAGGTGGTCCCGCTTCCGCTCCATGTTGATGGCCTTGTGCTTCACCTCTTCCTTGCTCTTCGCCGGGCAGATGTTCACGCAGACCCCGCAGCCGGTGCAGTCGTCGGGCGCGACCTGCACCGTGAGCTTCATGTCGGGGAAGTCCTTGCCCCGGGTGTCGGTGGACGGGAAGCCGGCGGGCGCCTTCGCCAGCCGGTCCACCTCGAAGTACTTGATCCGGATCGCCGCATGGGGACACACGAGGGCGCACCGGGCACAGTCGATGCAGATGCTGGGATCCCAGATCGGGATCTCCCTCGCGATCGAGCGCTTCTCGAACTGGGACGTGCCGGTCGGGAACGTGCCGTCCACGGGCAGAGCGCTCACCGGAAGGAGATCCCCCTTCCCGGCGATGATCATTGAAGTGACCCGCTCCACGAAGTCGGGGACCCCGTCGGGCACCGGAGGGAGCACGTGCCCGTCACCCGAGGCGTCCTGCGGCACCGCGACCTCGTGGAGGGCGCCGATGGCGCCGTCGACCGCGGCGAAGTTGCGCTCCAGTACCGCCTCGCCGCGTTTTCCGTACGTCTTCCGGATCGAATCCTTGATCGCCTCGACGGCCTCATCCACCGGCAGGACCCCCGCCAGCGCGAAGAAGCACGTCTGCAGCACCGTGTTGATCCGGCCGCCCAAAGCGGCTTCCCGGGCTACCCGGTAGCCGTCGACCACGTAGAACTTGATCTCCTTCTCGATGATCTGCCGCTGCACCTCGACGGGGACGCGGTCCCACACCTCGTCGGGGCCGAAGGGCGAGTTGAGCAGGAACGTGGCCCCGACCCGAGCCCGCTCCAGCATGTCGATCTTCTCGAGCATCCCGAATTGGTGGCAGGCAACGAAGGAGGCCTTGTCGATGAGGTAGGGGGCGTAGATCGCCTCCTCGCCGAAACGGAGATGGGACACGGTCATGGCCCCCGACTTCTTCGAGTCGTAGACGAAGTAGCCCTGGGCATCCATCCCTGTGTGCTCTCCGATGATCTTCACCGAGTTCTTGTTGGCGCCCACGGTTCCGTCGGCCCCGAGGCCGAAGAACAGGGCCCGGACGGTCCCCTCGGGCTCGGCGCTCCATTCGGGGTCGTAATCCAGGCTGAGACCGGTCACGTCGTCCACGATGCCGACGGTGAAGTGCCGCTTCGGCGTCTCGGCATCGAGCTCGTCGAGCACCGCCTTGACCATCGACGGGGTGAATTCCTTCGAGGAGAGGCCGTAGCGGCCTCCGATCACGGTGGGAAGGCCTTCGGTCCTCAGCGCCTTCGAGACCGCACCTTCGGCGACCGTCGTGAGCACGTCCTGGTAGAGCGGCTCCCCGAGGGCGCCCGGCTCCTTGGTCCGGTCGAGCACGGCGATGCCGCGCGTCTCCGCAGGGAGAACCCCGAGGAAGGAGTCGACGTCGAAGGGCCGAAAGAGACGGACGGCGATCATCCCGACCTTCTCTCCCTCGGCCACGAGCCGCTCCACCGCAGCCCGGGCGGCCCCGACCCCGGAGCCCATGAGCACGACGACGCGCTCGGCATCGGGCGCCCCGACGTAGTCGAACAGCCGGTAGCGGCGTCCGGTCCGCTCCGCCAGCGCATCCATGGTCGCCTGCACCGTCCCGGCCACCGCGAGGTAGTAGGGATTCGACGCCTCCCTCGCCTGGAAGAACACGTCGGGGTTCTGGGCCGTGCCCCGCAAGACCGGGTGCTCCGGATCGAGGGCGCGCCGCCGGTGAGCGGCGATGGCTTCCGAATCGATGAGGCCTTGGAGGTCGTCGTCGAGGAGTTGCTCGATCTTGGCCACCTCGTGCGACGTCCGGAACCCGTCGAAGAAGTGGAGGAAGGGAACCCGGGTGGTCAGCGTGGCGGCATGGGCGACTGCGGCCAGGTCGTGGGCTTCTTGAACGGATGAGGAGGCCAGCATCGCAAAACCGGTTTGCCGGGTCGCCATCACGTCGGAGTGATCACCGAAGATCGAGAGGGCGTGGGTGGCGACCGTCCGGGCCGCAACGTGGATCACCGCGGCCGAGAGTTCGCCGGCGATCTTGTACATGTTGGGGATCATCAGCAGCAAGCCCTGCGATGCCGTGAAGGTGGTCGTGAGGGCTCCGGCCTGGATCGAACCGTGACACGCCCCGGCGGCACCGGCCTCACTCTGCATCTCGATGACGGTCGGCACGGTGCCCCAGATGTTGGGGCGACCGGAGGCCGACCAGGCGTCGGCCATCTCCCCCATCGGCGAAGAAGGAGTGATGGGGTAGATGGCGATGACTTCGCTGAGTTTGTGTGCGACGTGGGCGGCCGCTTCATTGCCGTCCACGGTGATGATGGATCTCTCCACGAACGCCCTCCAGTTCCGTTCCCCAACACCCTATTACCGCAACGGAACGGCCACGCCGGGAAGGTGGTCACCCCGCCCGAGGACGATGGACCCTACGCGTCGACCGGCCCGGTGGGATGCCCCCATATCGCCCTGCCCCGAGCCCGCACCGGTCGCCAAACGACGGCCACGACCGCCATGACGATCGCACCTCCGTAGTAGGAGGTGCGATCTCCAATCCCGCTGGCGAGCGCGGCACCGAATGTGGGGCCGAGCGTCTGTCCCAGCCGGTTGGCCGAGACCCATGTGCCCACCATCGCTCCCCGGTACCGACCCGGGGCCACCGAGGCCGCAAAGTCCTGGAGGAGCGGGAAGATCGACCCCGTTCCCAGGCCCAGCACCGCCAGCCCCAGCCCCACGAACCAGAGGCTCGGCGCGCTCCCGATGACGATGAACCCCGCCACCATGAGCGCGAACGACGTGGTCAGCACCTGCGACGGCGTGAATCGGGTTCCCACCCGGCCCGACATCACCGATGCGGTGCTGCTGGATGCCGACCCGATCGCCTGCACCAAGCCCCGCTCGGAGGCGCTGAGCCCAAAGGCCCGTTCCATGAACAGCGGCGTCACGGTGAGACCGAGACCGAGGAAGATGCCGAGCGTGACGAACGACGTCGGGAGCATGCCGAGGTAGTCGGAGAGACGGCCCCTCTCTCGGAGCACGCCCATGGCCTCCCTGAGGTGTTGCATCGGGGGCGCCGGGACCGGGAGATCAGGCCGGTCGGGCAGACGCCTCGCCCACACCGACACCGGAAAGGCCGCGACGAAGACCAGGAAAGGCCGGAAGGTGCCGCCTTCCGCCAGGAACCCACCGAGGATCGGTGCCACCGTCGTCGTGATGGTGATCGCCGCCAGGTTGATGCCCATGGCCCAGCGGCGTTCCAGGCCGACGAAGAGATCGCCGACGACCACCACGCCCAAGCTGAGGAGACCCGAGGTCCCCAGACCCTGGAGGACCCGCAGGGCAACGAGGAGCCAGTAGTCGTTGGCGAAGAAGCACGAGGTTCCGGCCACACCGAAGATGACCAGGCTCACTCTGATCACCCCGCGCCGGCCGTATCGATCGGCCAGATACCCGATGTAGGGAGCGAGGAAGATCCCGGGGATCGCCACCGCTCCCTGCACGAGCCCGATGGAGCCGCGCGACACGCCGAGATCGTCGGCGAGGTCGGGCAGGGCGGGGGCGATGATGGCAAACGCCAACACGCCCATGCCCGTGATCGTCATGATCAGGGGAAGGAGGCGGCGGGGCGTCGGCGGTGCAGATGCGATTTCGGCACCCTACCCCTGCGAGAAGACCGTCCCGATGACTACCTTGGTGGGACGATGGGGGCCCTGCAGATCAGCCTTCTCGGCGGCTTCGAATTGCGTCGTGACGACGTCACCGTCGCGGCTCCGCCCCTTCGCGCCGCCCGTTCTCTCCTCGCCTTCCTGGTCCTCCACCGCGACCGGGCCCACACCCGCGACCTGCTGGCCGGCAAGTTTTGGCCCGACCTTCCGGAGAGCCGCGCCCGCCGACGCCTCAGCCATGCGCTGTGGCAGATCCAGTCGGCGGTCGGTGATGCCGACGAGCGGTTCCTGCTCACCGACACCGACACGGTTCGCGTCGACCCCGAAGCCGAGTTCTGGCTGGACGTCGACGAGCTCGAATGGACCCTGGAGCAAGCCGATGCCGACGCACCCCTGGATCGAGGCAAAGAGGCGGAGTTGCTCACCGGGGCGATCGCCCTGTACCGGGGAGATCTGCTCACCGGCTTCTACGACGACTGGCTGATACCCGATCAAGATCGGCTCAGGGAGCGGTTCCTGACAGCCATCGATCGCCTCACCGATCTCGCCATGGCGAGAAGCGACTACGAGACCGCCCTCCGACACGCCCGCCGCCTCGTCCAGGAGGACCCCTTCCGGGAGGAGGCGCACCGGCGGGTGATGCGGATCGCCGCGCTGCTGGGAAGGCACAACGATGCCATCCGTCAGTTCGAGCACTGCAGAGCGGTGCTCGCCGAGGAACTCGGCAGCGAGCCGTCGAGCGAGACCGAGGTGCTGTACGAGAAGATCATCGCCGACCGTTCGGCGGGGCACCGGGCGATGGTGGTGTCACCCGAGTCACCTCTGTTCGAGGGTGACGAGCGGACACCCTTCGTCGGCCGCGAGCGGGAACGGGTCACGGTCCTCGAACACCTCGACGGCGTGCTCGACAACAACGGCTTCGTGATGCTCATCGAAGGTGAGTCCGGGGTGGGAAAGACCCGCCTGCTCGCGGAGATCGCCGAGGCGGCTCGATGGCGCGGCATCGATGTCCTCTGGGGGCGTTCGGCACCGACCGGGGGACGGCCGTATTCCTCGATCGCCGAAGCTCTCGGTGCCGGGATGAGTTCGCTGCGAACCCGCCATCTCATTCAACAGCTCGATCCGATGTGGCGCGACCAGCTCGGGCTCTTGATCCCGGCGCTCGGCGAGGGAGATGCCCATTCGAGCATTCGGCTTCGCCGCAATGACGAGCGGGAGCGGATGCACGAAGCCATCTCGCTCGCCTTCGAGGCGACGGCTCGATTCGGGCCGGCGCTCGTGGTCTTGGAGGACATCCATTGGGCCGACGAGGACACCATCCAGGCTTTGAGCCAGCTGGCCGGACGTGTCGCCGAGCATCCCCTCTTCCTGGCGGTCAGCTATCGGCACGGCGAGGCCAGGGAACGCGCGGAGGTCTGGGAACTGCTGCGCCTGATGGACCGGCTGGCCCACTGCGATCGGATCTCGTTGGCCCCGTGTTCCCCTGCACAAACCGAGGAACTCATCCGACGGATCCTGGGTGTCCCCGAGGTGCGACCCGAGTTCTCGGAGCGAATCCACCGGGAAACCGGCGGGATCCCCCTCTTCATCATCGAGACCCTCCGCGCCCTCTACGAACGAGACGCGCTCCGACAGGAGGGTGAGCCGGCCGACCGGGGTCGACTGCCATTGACCCCCACCGTCCACGCCCTGATCCGGACCCGTCTCGACGGCCTCGACGACCAGTCGCATCACACGCTCGACCTGGTTGCCGTCCACGACGGCGAATTGTTGCTCGCCGAAATCCTCGAGGCCGACGAGGGAAGCGAGACCGATGTCCTCGAGGCCGTCGCCGGCTTGGTTCGCCGCCGTCTCCTCGTAGAGCACGACGGCACCTATCGGATCGGTCATGAACTGATGCGGCGGGTGATCTACGACGCCCATACCAAGTCGCAGCGTCTCGATCTTCATCGCCGGGTGGCTCTGGCGGTTGAACGGCATCGCCCCGATCTGGTCGAAGTCCTTGCGCACCACTTCTCCACTGCCGGGATGCCCGATCGGGCGACGGACTACCTGGAGAAGGCGGCTCAGCGGGCCGTTGCGGTGCACGCCTACGACGTTGCGGCGCTCCATCTCGAGCGCGCCGCCCGGGCCCTCCACGAGATCGAAGCGCCGGCTCACCGTCAATACGGCGTCGCCGCTCTCCAGGAGGAGGTCCTCGACACCCTGGCACGCCGGGAGGAGCAGGAGGATGCTCTCCGCCGCATGGAGCAGTTCGCCCGGCCCGAAGAAGCCGCCGACCTCCATCGTCGCCGGGCCTGGTGGCTCGCCCACGTCGATCGCTTCTCGGAGGCCGAATCCGAGGCCCAGCAGGCCTTCGATCGGGCGGTCGAAGCAGACGACGGGGGGACGGCGGTGGCGGCGCTCACCGCTCTCGGCATGATCGCCTGTTTCGGAGGCCGGGCTGCCGATGGTGTCATGCATCTCGAACGGGCCGCCGAGTTCCGAGGCGCCGATCGAAGACGGCAGGCCGATGCCCGCAACGCCTTGGGCCAGAACCTGATCGACCTGCAGCGGTTCGAGGAAGCCGAGTCTCAACTCCTGGCGGCACTGGCCCTCTACGGTGACTTGAGCGACGCCCGGGGCCAGGCCGATGTGCTCGGCATGCTGGCCACCTTGCGCATGGAGCGGGGCGAACCGGAGGCCGCCGCCGTGGACTACCGGCGGGCCATCGAGATCAGCCGTTCCATTGGGTGGCGTCACGGCGAGGCGGTCTACCAGATGAACCTCGGAATCCTGCTTGCTCTCGAAGGATCTCTGGGAGGTGCCATTGCCGCTTTTGAGTCTTCTGCAGATACCTACGCCGCAATCGGCAATGAACGCGGTCAGGCGCTCGTCTCCGCAAACGCCGCTTGGATGCGACACGCCATGCTCGGCGACGACAAGCGGGCTGAAGAGGATATCGCGACCGCCCTTTCCATCTACCAAGTCATCGGCGATAAACGCGGTGAGTCTCAGTGCCTGGCAACGCTGGGATCTCTTTCAGCCCGAAGAGGGGCCATAGCCGAGGCGCGACATTCGCTTAGCGATGCGATACGCCTTGCAACGGAGCTTGATGACTCCTGGCTTGCGGCTCAAATCATGAGGGAGCTGGGAACTGCTGAGTTGACAGCCGGGAACCCAAAGGAGGGCCTTCCGATTGTCGAGGAGGCAGAACGCCTTTGCCTCGAAAAGGGTATGCACGATGTTGTCACGGGCATTCAAGCACTGAAGGGTCGACTGCTACTCGCTCTTGGGCGCAACAAGGATGCATTGAAGGCGACCACTGAAGCTGTCTCGACCCCAAATACCGGAACGGAACTCGGCCACCTCGTTCCCTACTCCCACGGTCTGGTGTTGTTGGCCGTTGGGCGATCGAGGGAAGCGGATCGGTATCTCGATGCAGCTCACGACGGGTTAGTAGCAATGCTCTCCGACCTGAGCGAAGCCGACCGTCGATCGGCCCTGCGCAACGTCCCGATCCACCG
>JBFELU010000094.1:0-7503 GCA_041551965.1 Acidimicrobiia bacterium | reverse complement strand
TTCGTCGGCGAACGCCACGATCCACTCCTGGTCCCCGACCATCACCGGCTGCAGGCCGAAGGCGGCCAACGGGTCGTCGGGAAGGGTCGGCGTCGTGGTGGTCGTGGTCGAGGTCGTCGTCGTGATCGACGGCGTCGTCGTCGTGGTCGGCGGCGTGGTCGTGGTGGCCGGCGGCGTGGTCGTCGTGGTCGACGGCGTGGTCGTCGTGGTCGACGTCGAGGTCGTGGTGGTCGTCGTCGTGGTCGTGGTGGAGGTCGACGTGGCGGCGGTGGTCGTGGTGGTCGACCCGGGGCCCGCCGTCGATGGGTTCAGCGTCGTCCCGGCCGCCCCGTCGGAGCAAGCCGCCAGCACCAGCAGAACCGGAATCAGCCTCCTGATCGCTCACTCCGGAGTTCCCGGGCCGCCTCGTCGGGCATGTGGTACGTCTCGTCCTCCCCGGGAAAGTCGCCCTTCTGCACGTCCTCGAAGAAGGCCTTCGTCGCCTCCACGGCGGCGTCCATCAGCTTGGCATACGACCGCACGAACTTGGGTACGTGGCGGTCGTTGAGGCCGAGGAGATCATGGAACACCAGGACCTGGCCGTCGCACGCCGGGCCGGCCCCGATCCCGATCGTCGGCACGGCGATCTCCTCCGTGACGATCTCGGCCACCACATCGGGCACGCCCTCCAACACGATGGAGAACACCCCTGCGTCCGCGAGGGCTTCGGCGTCGGCGATCAACTCCCGCGCCGGCTCCAACTGGCGCCCCTGGACCCGATATCCGCCCATGGCGTGCACCGACTGCGGCGTGAGACCGATGTGCCCCATCACCGGGATCTCGGCGTCCAGGACCGCCTCGATCACGGGAAGCCGCTTCCGGCCTCCCTCCAGCTTCACGGCCTCAGCGCCGCCCTCCCGAATGAAGCGGCCGGCGTTGCGGACCGCATCTTCGAGCGTGACGTGATACGACATCCACGGCATGTCGCCCACGACCAGCGCTCTTGGCTCTGCCCGGGTGACCGCCGCCGTGTGGTGGATCATCTCGTCCATCGAGACCCGGATGGTGGAGTCGTATCCCAGCACGACGTTGGCCACCGAATCACCGACGAGGATGATGTCGGCCCCGGCCCGATCGGCGATCGTGGCGCCGGGAGTGTCGTAGGCGGTGACCATCCGGAGCTTCGGACCGCCCTTGGCCGCCAGGATCGCCGGAGCCGTGACCTTTTCGCGCATCGTGTCTCCCTTCTCCCCACCCTCCGGGTTGGGGGAATCCGGTGCGTCGGTTCGCATGGGCAAGGACCCTGGTGACCTCGGCCGCTCGTCGTCCGGGTCGACCCCGCCCGCCTCTCCATTGTAGGAATCGTCACGGACGATCCCCGACTAGCGTCGCGGCGAGCCGAGGAGGTAGCCATGGCCCGCAAGGACATCACCATGACCGAAGCCGAGATCATGGCATTCCTCGGATCCGGGCACACACTGCAGGTCGCCACGATCGGTCGAGACGGCGCACCGCACGTGGCCCCGATGTGGTACGTGATCGAGGACGGAAAGATCGCCTTCCGCTCCTTCACCAAATCCCAGAAGATCGTCAACCTCCGGCGCGATCCGCGGCTCACCGTGCTCCACGAACGGGGCCTCGCCTACTCCGAGCTCCGGGGCGTCATGATCAAGGGCACCGCGCGGCTCATCGACGACCCCGAACAAGTCCTTCGCCTCTACGGGCGGTTGGCGGCGAAGTACCCGATGGTCGGAGACGAACCCGCCGAGTTGGAGACCGAGGCCCTGGAGGCCGCTTTCGGTCGCTTCGCACTGAAGAACACCGGGGTGATCGTCGAGCCCAACGCCGTCGTGTCGTGGGATCACACCAAGCTCGGCGGCGCCTACTGAGTCCCCCGATCATGAGCACCATCGAGATCGACGGGCTCACCCTCCGTCCTCTCACCGGTGAAGACGTGCCGACCATCGTGGCCTGGCGAGCCCGACCCGAGGTCCACCAGTGGTACGGGGGGCGACCCGTCACCGAGGATGAGATCCTGCTGCGCCACATCCACAGCACCGAGCCGGTGACCCGGTGCATCGTCGAGATGGAGGGTCGACCGATCGGCTTCGTGCAGTTCTACGAGTACCTCCGCGATTGGAAGCCCGCCATCGGGCTCGGCAAGAACGAGGAAGCGTGGGGCATCGATCTCTTCATCGGAGAACCCGAGTTGCACGGCGTCGGGATCGGGAGCCGGCTGGTCGGTGGCATCGCCGCATACCTCGCCTCCGAACACGGAGCTCGGCGGGTCGTGATCGACCCGCATGTCGGCAACACCCGCGCCATCCGTGCCTACGAGAAGGCAGGGTTCCGCAAGGTACGGATTCTCCCCTCCTACGAGAGGCTGCGGGGCCGGTGGCACGATGCCTGGCTGATGGAGTGGAACCCGCCCGGCTGAAGACGAACGGGTCAGCCGAGCCGCTGGCGCAACCAGGCGATGTCGGCCGCCTGACCGCCGTCGTCGTCGGGTGTCTCCACGATGACCGGCGCATCGGCCCGACGCACCACCTCCACCAGGAGATCCGGTGGGATCTCTCCCTTGCCCAGATTGGCGTGCCGATCGCGGCGGCTGTCGTGGGGATCCCGCGAGTCGTTGCAATGCACCAGGTCGACCCTCCCGGTGGCCTCCCGGGCCCGATCGATGAGCGTCTCGAGATCCTCGCCGGCCGCCCAGGCATGACAGGTGTCGAGACAGAGACCCACGTTACGATCACCGATCACCTCCCAGAGGCGGCCGTAGTTCTCGATGTCCCGCAGGACGGCGTTGCCGCCCCCGGCGGTGTTCTCAATCAACACCGGCACCTCGGGTTCGACCGCATCGAGCGCCTTGGCCCACCGCTCGAAACCGACCTCAGGGGGCTCGTCGTCGCCGATGTGGCCTCCGTGCACCACCACCCCGCGGGCACCGATCGCCGCGGCCGCCTCGAGCGTCTCGGCCAGGATCTTGCGGCTCGGGATGCGCACCCGGTTGTTGGGGGATCCGACGTTCACGAGATACGGCGCGTGGACGAAGATCGGCATACCGGAGGTGGTCAGGGCTTCGGCGTCGTCGCGAGGGAGCGGCTTCTTCCACGACTGGGGATTGGAGAGGAACATTTGGACGACTTCGGCCCCCCGCTCGGCCGCACCCTCGAGGGGAGAGCGGTTCCCGATGTGGGCGCCGATCTTCATCCCTCCGCCCTGGGGAGCAGCCTGGTCACTCGCGCCTCGATGAGTGGAGCGACCTGATGGGCGGGGCGATCCCACTCTGCGGTGTACAGATACAACCAGCCCTCGTCGACGAAACCTCCCCACGGGTCCTCCGGCAGCATCTCCGCATCGTGGAACCGCAGGCCGAGCACCGGCGTCTCACCTCCGTCGTCCTCCGCCACCCCGGACCGGACACCCCCGATGTCGCTCCACGCGTAGCGGGTCCGGGAGGAGGTCCGCCTTCCCACCTGGAGCACCAGTCCGTCATCATCGAGAACGAGGATCCGGCGGGGGTAGACGAGGTCCTTGAGCGCCCACACGGCCGCCCCCGCCCCGGCCGCAAACAATCCGATCGACCATCCGAGGGCCCGGCGACGCTCAGCGGCCCCGGAGTTGGTGAGTACCTGCCGGGTGACCTCGGTCGTGCTCCCGTCGCCGAGGGTGACGGTTTCGGTCACGTCCGACGTCTCCGGCTCTGGGAAGAACCGGTGGGAGATCGACATATCGACGGCCAGCAGGAGCATCGGGATGGCCAGGAGGGTGTAACCGAGCACCTTCCACACCGAGCGGGTCACCGTCACCGTCATCGGCTCACCCCGAGGTCGGCCGGTTCGACGAGAGCCCTATAGGGGATCCCCCTCTCCGCAAGCCGGGCGCCGACCGCCCCCCCGCTCCGATCGACGAGGGCGAGTGCCTCCGAGACGGCGAAACCGGCTGCGGTCAGCACGTCGATCGCTTCGACGATCGCACCGCCCGTCGTGGTGGTGTCCTCGACCACGGCAATCCGATCCCCCGCCGAGACCGGACCCACGATCCGGCCTCCAGTCCCGTGGTCCTTCTCCGTCTTCCGCACCGAGAACGCCGAGACTCGCCGTCCCTCGGTGGCGGCCACCAGGGCGGTGGCAACCGCGATGGGGTCGGCCCCCATCGTGAGCCCCCCGACGGCGGTGACCCCGGGATCGATGGCGCGCAAGACGGCCCGACCGGTCAGGAGCGCACCCTCGCCGTCAAAGGTGGTCCGGCGGGCATCAACGTACCAGTCCGTCTCGCCGCCGGATCGCAAACGAAAGGGACCGCCCTGCCGGAGGGCATGGCGGCGCAGATGATCGACGAGGGCACCGTGCATCGGGCCCCACTGTACGGCAACCCCCGGGACCGCGGATTCGAAAGACTCAAGGCACCTCCCCTCCGCGACGATGAGGTCGCATCGCCGCCGAAAGACGGCTTTCCTCCCATCGAGCGGCCGCCCCCGGCGGCCGCTCGTCGCGTCGCCGCTACCCTCGCCCTCCGTGGACATCGTCTTCGTCCGTCACGCCCAGCCCGCCTGGATCGCCGACGGGGTCGGAGTGATCGACCCGCCGCTCACCGAACAGGGCCGGCGTCAGGCCGAGGCCGCCGCCGCCTACCTGGCCGGCGAGGAGTGGAACGAGATGCTCGTCTCCCCCGCCGTCCGGGCTCGCGAGACGGCAGAGCCCATCGCCGCCGCCACCGGGCTCCGGCCCAACGTCGTGGCCGACCTCACCGAGATCCGGATGCCCGACTGGAGTGGCACCCCCGCCGAGACGGTCGATCGGATCTTCCGGGAAGCCCGCCACCGTCCACCGGAGGAATGGTGGGAGGGGATGCCGGGAGGTGAGAGCTTCCGCGACTTCCACGAGCGGATCACCACCACCCTGTTCCGGCTCCTCGGGGATCGCGGTGTGCGGCTGCGCCGGGAACCTCACCTGTGGGACATCGAGGAGTCGCCGGGGCGGATCCTGGTGGTCGCTCACGGCGGCACCAACGCCGTGGCCCTCGGCTTCCTGCTGGGTCTCGATCCAACTCCGTGGGAATGGGAGCGCTTCGTGTCCCCCCATGCCTCGGTGAGCCGCATCCACGCCAAGAGCCTGGCGGGCGGCTGCGTCATGGGCATGACGTCGTTCGGGGAGACCGGTCACCTCGGGGCCGACATCACCCATTGATGCTCGCTTCGGGCACTGCGTCCTGCGAGAGTCACCTCATGGCACGACCGAGTGTCGGATCGTTCTTCTCGAATTGGCGGGAGAGCGAGCTCCCGCTCCACGAGAAGGTCGCCGCCACCATCAAGAACAACTGGAAGAAGCTGCGAACCGCCTCGGCTTGCTGCGGCAATCACGGCGAGCCCGGTTGCTGACGGGGTCCCGACGGCCCGGGTCCGGGCCATCACCACCCCGACTAGACGAGACGGAGCCGGCGCTCGAGGAGCAAGGCGATCGGCAGGAGCTTCAGGGTGGCCAGTCCTCCCAGCACGCGCGGCGACCCCCGCAGCTTCTCAGACGCGGTCCCACCGAATCTCTTCGCGCCTGCCTCGGCGCCGGCCCAGCAGCAGGAGGAGCAGACCGGCGGCGGTCGAAATGATGCCCCATAGGCCCAGGGTCTCGGCTTCGATGCCGGTCTGCGGCAGCGGCTCATCCGGCCCCAGTGAGAACCCGACGTCACCGTCGTCGAATTCCTCTCCGGGACCGAGATCCACGTCCACCGAGACCGGGGTGGTCGGAGCCAGATCGGCGAAGACCGTGTCCAGATCCACCGCGACCCGGTACTCGCCCGGCGGCAGATCCCAGAACCGATAGCGGCCGTCGGAGCCCGTCACCTCGACCGGGAACACCCAGTCGTCGGAGGTCCCGAACACGCCATCGAATCCGGCCCAGCGCAACTCCACCACCACACCCGCAATCGGGTCCTCGCCGGCGTCCTCGACACCGTCCTCATCCTCGTCGAGCCACACCGTGTCACCAATGGACCCGGTGCCCTCGTAGGCGAAGTCGAGATCGTCTTCGTCGTCACCCGCTTCCAGGGTGCCCGTGGTCTCGGCATCTAGGACTGCATCCGGGTCCCCGGAGATGACCAGACCGGCAGGGATCGTCGACTCGTCCACCTCGACGGTGTAGGTCCCCGGCGGCAAGCCACCGAACCCGTATCCACCATCGGCATTGGTGGTCGTGGTGTCGATCTGGACACCCGAGGCATCGACCAGGTCGACCGTCACCCCGGCCAACCCCGGCTCGGGGTACGTCCGCACCCCATCACCATTCAGATCCAGAAACACCGTTCCCGACAGCGACGCCGGCTCGGGCCGATATCCGATCGGGTCGGAGGCCGTACCACCGGCCGACACGGTCCCCGTCTGAGTGTCGTTGGCGGTGGTCAACTCATAGCCGCTGGGGACCGTGAGGAGATCAACGGCCAGGGCGGCGTCGCCGAGCGCAACATCGACCGACCAGTCGCCGTCGACACCCGACGTGACCGTGTAGGTGATCCCGTCGGCGTCGATGATGATCACGTCGACCCCCTGAAGATCAGGCTCTCCGACGTCCTGGAAGCCGTCACCATCGCTGTCGATAAACAGGTGTCCTGTCAGTGTTCCATCGGCGGCGTCGAACGGCACCGTCTCCGTCCCGGATGCCGTCTCAGTGCTCCCATCGCCGTCGTCGACGGTGGCGCTCACGGTATTGACGTGATCCGGGTCGCCGTGGTCGCCGGCCAGGAAGGCGTCGAATGAACACGTGAACGTCTCGGCCACCCCGATTACTGGTGACGCGGTCAGACAGGAGTTGTTGGAGACATCCGTATTCAAGGGATCCAACAGATCCCCGAACACGTCGTCCGTCAGGGCGGTGACGGATACCTCCTCCCGTGAGGTGTTGTCGACCTCGACCGTGAAGGTCACCGTCCCGCCGGGCTCCGGGACCGAGCCGGGATCGGCAATCTTCCAGACGTTGAGGGTGGGCGGCACGTCGTCGAAGGTCACCGTGGCATCGTCGGAGCCGGTCCCTATGTTGCCTTCGCCGTCGTCGACGGTGGCCGTCACCGTGTTCACGTGATCCGGGTCCCCGAAGATGCCATCGACGTTGCCGTCGAAGACACAGGTGAAGGTGACCCCCACCCCGATCAGGGTGGGCTCCGTTTCGCAGGTGTTGTTGTCGACATCGGGGTTGGTCGGATCGAGCAGGTCGCCAAACACGTCATCGTCGAGGTCGGTCAAAACGATTGATTCGACCGAAGTGTTCTCCACCTCGACGGTGAACGTCACCGTGCCCCCCGGCTCCGACACCGAACCCACCGACGGGGTCTTCGACACCGCAATGGACGGAGCGGTGTCCCCAAAGCCGACGGTGGCCGAATCCGAATCCGTCGCCAGTCGCCCTTCGCCGTCGTCGACGGTGGCCGTCACCGTGTTCACATGATCCGGGTCCCCGACATTGCCCACCAGATCCGCATCGAACGAACACGTGAACGACCCACCCATGGGAATCAACCTCGGCTCGGTGGCACACG
>JBFELU010000093.1:0-7645 GCA_041551965.1 Acidimicrobiia bacterium | reverse complement strand
GTTCATCCCGCACCCCCGTCTTTCTCGTACACCACCTCCCCATTGAGCATCGTCTGGAGCACCTCGGTGCCGTAGATCCGCTCGGGTGGGATATCGAACAGATCGTGCTCCAGCACGATCAGGTCGGCCCTCTTGCCGACCTCGATGGACCCGGTGAGGTTCTCGACCCCGTACGCAAACGCACCATTGATGGTGTAGGCCCGCAGCATGGTGTCGAGGTCGGGTCGCCGGCCCGACATGAGGGGCTGGCTCTCGGGCTCGTACGGAAGGTGCCGGAAGTAGGGAACGGCCTTGCCGGTCACCGCCTGGGCGATCGATGCCAGGGGGTCGATCTGCGAGACGTAGAAGTCGCTGCCGCCGTGGACGACGATCCCCTCGGCGTCCGCTTCGGCCAGCGGCATCAGGCGCTCAAAGCGGGCCTCATCGAGATGCCGGTGGACGATGCCCTCGAGCGTATCGTCTCGCTGCCGCCACAGCATCGTGAAGTTGAGCGTCGCTCCGGCGTCGCGGATCCGCCGGTAGTCCACCGGGTCGATGAGGTAGTTGTGGGCGATGATCGGACGGTTGTTCGGCCCACCGTTCCTCTCGCGGCACACCTCGAGGGCGGTGAGGATCTGGGCCACCGCGGCATCGCCGATCGCGTGCGAGTGGAACTGGAACCCGGCCGCCTCGAGGGCCGGCATTCGTTCCCAGAGCTGCTGATCGGTGAACGCGGCCAGACCGTGGTTCTCATGGGGCGTGTTGGTGTAACCGTCCTTGACGTAGGCGGTGAGGCTCTCCATCACCCCATCGGCCATGACCTTGATCCACCGGCCACGCAGCATCTCGTCGCCCTCGAGCCGTCGACTCGTGTAATCGCCGAGCTCCTGGTCGAGGACGAGCGGGTAACACATGTTGATGCGGGCGGTGAGCGCACCCTCCTCCCACAACGACCGGTAGGCCCTCTCTGCGGGTGGGTCGGTCCACGCATCGGCCATCGCCACGATGCCGTAGCTGTTGGCGATGCTCATCGCATGGCGGAGCACCTCCTTGTTGGTGTCGTGATCGAAGTCGGGAACGATCTCGGCAACGAGGTGGACGGCGTGTTCGATCAGGAGGCCGGTCGGCTTCCCGCTGCGATCACGGTGGATCTCACCGAAGGACGGGTCCTCGGTGGTCTCGTCGATGCCGGCAAGGGCCAACGCCTTGGAGTTGGCGACTGCATGATGGCCGTCCATGCAGCCCAGGAACATCGGGCGATCCGGTTCGATCGCATCGAGGTCCTGCCGCAACAACTGCTCGGCCTGATCGGGAGGGACCCGCCACCCCGAGCCCCGGACCCACGCCGAGGTGCGATCCGTCTTCACCCAGTCGGCAAGGGCCGCCAGCATCTCGCTCTTGGTGTAGAGCCCATACAGGTTGCACTCGCTCACAAAGACCGACGCAGTGATCGGGTGGGCATGGGTGTCGTGGAAACCGGGAAGCAGCATCTTCCCGCCCAGGTCGATCACCCGGGTACTCGGGCCGACGTGGTCCTCCGCGTCGACGTCCTCCCCTACGAAGGCGATATCGGTGCCGAGGACACCGACCATCGAGGCCCGGGGGGTCGCCGGGTCCATCGTGTGCACCGTCCCGCCCAGGTACACCGTGTCACAGATCGGCGACACGCTGCTCAGTCCTCCACCAAGCGCCGGTACTGGTCGGGACGCCGGGTCTCGAAGAACCCGAAGTTGAGCCAATCTCGGCGGTGATCGAGATCGAGGTCGGCGACCAGCACCGCTGGCTCGTCCCGGGGCGCTTCGACGATCACCCGGCCATACGGATCGGAGATGAAGGAGGAGCCGTAGAAGGTGGTCGGCCCTTCGACGCCGATTCGATTGATCACCACCATGAACAGCGCGTTGGCCATCCCGTTGGCCGTGATGGTGTGCCGCCACATCGGCTGGGTGTCGTAGTCGAGCTCATCGGGGTCGATTCCGATCGCAGTGGGAAAGACGAGTATCTCCGCCCCCTCCAGCGAGTAGATGCGAGCCAGCTCCGGGTACCACTGGTCCCAACAGGTCGGGAACCCGAAGCGCGACCCGGCCATGTCGATCACCGGGAAGCCGGTGTCGCCGGGGGCGAAGTAGTGGTCCTCGTGATAGAGGGGGAACTGTGGGATGTGCACCTTGCGGGTCCGGGCCACCACCTCTCCTTCCGGATCGACGGCGATGGCCGTGTTGAACCCGAGACCGCCGGGGTCTCGCTCATAGAGCGAGGCGTGCACGATGGCGCCCGTCTCCGCCGCCATGTGGCGTGCGAACTCGGTGGTCGGCCCGTCACCGACGTCCTCGGCGTGCTCGGCCGCCTCCGGATCGTCGGGAACCACGGCGAAGTAGGGCGACAGGGTCAGCTCCTGGAGGCAGATCACCCGGGCCCCTTCGTCGGCAGCCAGCCTGATCCCGGCGGCCAGCGTGTCTCGATGCACCACCGGGTCGGGATTCCAGGCGCACTGCACCGCTCCGACCCGAAGGGGATCCCGTCCGCTGGGCGGCTCCGCCCGCGCCGGCGAGGGAAGCGGATCGTCGATATGGGTGATCACTCGAAACTCGGCCATCCAGCCCCTCCTCGTCTCACGGCGTCACTCGCCATGGTCCCCGCGGAACACGATGTCCCCATCGAGCACCGTCATCCAGATCTGCAGATCCCGGATGCGCTCGACCGCAACGCCGAAGAGATCCCCGTCGACGACGGTGAGGTCGGCGTACTTGCCGGGCTCGATCGAACCGAGGCGATCCTCCACGAACAGCGAATAGGCCGCCTCGATGGTGTGGGCCCGCACCGCCTCCTCCACGGTGATCGTCTGATCCGGTCCGATCATCTCGCCCTCGAGCGTGGTCCGGGTCACGGCCGCGGTGATGCTGTCGAGCGGCCGGAACGACGTGACGTCGGCGTCGCTGCTCAACACGAAGCGAACTCCCGCCTCCTTCTCGGCTCGCATCGGCTGCAGCCAATGGCCCTTGTCTCCCAGGTTGGCCAGGAACCCGTCGCCACTGTCGACCAGCAGGTTGGGCTGATTGACGGCGATCACCCCGAGGCGGGCCATTCGTTCCAGATGAGCCGGGGTGGGGTACCCACAGTGCTCGATGCGGTGACGGCAGTCCGGGCGGGGATGCGCCTCCATCGCCGCCTCGAAGGCGTCGAGCGCCGCCTCGATGGCCCGATCCCCCTGGGCGTGGACCCCGATCTGCCACCCCCGGGAGTGGGCCTCCCCGATGATCTCCCGCAGCTCCTCGGGCTCCCAGAACAACAGACCGGCGTACTCGCCGTCTGGGCCGTAGGGCTCGAAGAAGGTGGCGGTACCGCCGATCAGCGAGCCGTCCATGTAGAACTTCATGGGACCGATCCACAGCATGTCGTCACCGAAGGGCCCCGCCATGCCCACCGAGGCGTAGTCCTCCAACTGGTGGGAGAGCGGCATGCAGGCCGTCCGCACCCACCAGGTGCCCCGGCGGCGGGCCTCCCGGTAGGCGGCCAACTCCCGGGCGCTCACTTGTGCATCGGCGACGGTGGTGAGCCCGGCCGCCAGATAGGCGGTGCCGGCACGCTCGATGGCGGCCAGCAGATCCTCCATCGATGCCTCGACGTGGATGTTGATGCCGTGGGATCCCACGTCGACCGCCACCGGCTGTGCCATCGCCATGGCGGCATCGCGACACAGCCCGGTGAGCCTCCCATCGTCGTCCCGGTCGAACCGGCCTCCCTTGGGGTCGGCCACCGCCTCGGCGATCCCGGCGGCCTCCAGGGCGGCGCTGTTGACCAGCAGGTAGTGGCCGGACACGTGGACGATGCCGACCAGATGGTCCTCGGTGGCCCGATCGAGATCCCACCTCGTGGGCATTGCGTCGTACTTGCCGAAATCGAAACCGAAACCGGTGATCCACTGTCCCGGTGGCGTCTCGGCCGCCACGGCGGACACTGCGCCGACCAGATCGTCCACCGACGCGATACCCGGGTAGCGGGCGTCGATCGAGGCCAGCGACTCGCCGGTCGCCAAGTAGTGGTTGTGAGGATCGATGAACCCCGGGACCATGGTCCGGCCTCCCAGGTCGACCCGCTCGGCATCCGGATGGGCGGCGAGCACGTCGGCGTCGGTCCCCACCATCGTGATCCGCCCCCGGTCCACCGCGACGGCTTCGGCCCAGGACCCGGCGGGATCGGCGGTGTAGATCACACCGCCGTGGAACACCTGCGACACGACTACCTCCCGTCGCCGAGACTCAACTCTTGCAGGTAGGTCTCCCACTCCGCATCCGAGATCACGCCCCGCTTCCGATAGAAGTCGCGGGCCTGCTTCAGGACATCCTCGAGGGCATCTTCCTGGGAGTCGGTGAGCGGGGACGGGGTGTGGGTGGACAGGATCTCGGCCACCTTGTCGCGGGCCCGGTCCAGCATGTCGCGCTTGCCGGTGGTCACCCACGAGGCGTACGACTCGGTGTCGGCCACCTGCGGGAAGTAATCCTCCTTGTTCCACCACTTTCGGGTATGAGCCTGGGCCATGTAGTGGCCGGGGATCGGGCCCACCTCGTTGATGAGATCGATCGCCAGCGTCTCATCGTCGAAGATGAAGCCCTCCAGGACTCCCCCGATCCATCCGGCGACGTCGTCTTCCATCACCGCCAGTTCGTTGCTGTAGAGCAGCTCGGTGCTGGAGCCGCCCTGGAACATCTGGACCTGGCCACCGGCCAAGGCCGAGAGCAGGGTGCCGAGGCTCTTCTCGTAGCCGGCCTGGAAGTCGATCTTCTTCGAGTTGCTGGCGAACCCGGTGTTGGACCAGATGGGTATCCCGTACCGCCTCAGCATCTGGTTCATCATCCCGGTCCCCACCCCGCGAGCCGGGGTGCCCAGCAACTTGTCGCCGGTCCTCATGTCGATGGCCGAGATCCCGTGGTGGATCGCCATCGGAGCACCCGGGGTGTGGACCTGAGACATCACCACCCATCCCATCGTCTCGGCGACCTTGAGCACCACGGCGCCGGCGAGCGTCGCCGGACCGGTGGCCCCTTGGTTCACCGAGAGTGCCGGCACGAACGGGATCCCGGCCTCGGCGTAGCGGAAGGCCGCCTGAGCGCCCCCGTGCTGGATGGTGAGGGGACAGGCGTGCTCGATCTCGGGGAACAGATCGGTGCCGACCGCCTGGGCCATCATGATGGCGAAGATCTCGGTGTCCTGGATGTTCCCCGCCACCTGGGTCTTCGATGAGTAGCGGATGGCGCTGGCCAGGTTCTCGAGCATGCCCATCACCGGCGGGATGTTGCGCCGATCGGTGTAGATCTCCCACCCTTCGGCGAGATGCGTGTGGGGCAGCGCATCGGCGACGATCATCGCTTCCCGATGCTCCGCGGCGGTGGCGGGCCGGGTCTCCCACGTCTCCAGGTCCACGTACCGCATCCCCATGCCTTGCATGAAGTACACGGTGTCGCCCCCGACCATCAGGTCGTTGGCGGAATCCCGGGCCCGCAAGCGGAAGTGGGTGGGCACCTTGCGCAGGCACTCCTCGACGAGCCAGGCCGGCATCCGAACGCGGTTGGCATCATCGTCGACGGCACACCCGGCGTCGGCGAGCAGGCGACGCGCCCCGTCGTGCTCGATCTGCATGCCGGTCGTCTCCATGGTGAAGAGGGCGCCACGATGGATGCTCTCTTCCTGCTCGGCAGTCAGGTAGCGGAGGGGCGGAAACGTTCGTGTGAAACCGTTGAGCATTCCAGGCCCTCCTAGTCGATTGAAAGCAGCTCCCTCGCCAGCGACACGCCGCCCGGTGCAGTGGGCGAGTACCCGTCGGCGCCGATCGAATCGGCAAACGCTTGGCTGATCGCTCCCCCACCCACGATCACCTTCACGCCGCTACGCAGCCCGGCTTCCTCGAGGGCGGCGATCACCTTCTTCTGCTCCTGAGCCGTGATCGTGAGCAGCGCCGACATCGCCACGAGGTCCGGCTTCTCCTCTTCGACCGCCTTGACGAAGCCGTCGACCGGCACGTCGATCCCCAAGTCGACGACCTGAAACCCGTCCGCCGTGAGCAGCGTGCACAGGATGGTCTTGCCGATGTTGTGGATGTCGCCGGCGACCGTCCCGGCGACGATCTTGCCTTGGCTGGCTCGCTCGCCGCCGTGTTCGGTGAAGGCGGCGTCGACGATCGGCATCGCCTGTTCCATGGCGTCGGCGGCGCTCACCAACTCGGGGAGGAAGAGCTCCCCGGCACCAAAGCCGTCACCCACCTCCCGGATGGCGTCGGTGAGGGCGGCCAGCACCCGCACCGGCTCGATGTCCTCAGACAGCGCCTGCGCGGCCAGGGCGGCTGCAGCATCGCCGTCGTACTCCTTGATCGCCCGGCCCAGGTCGGCGAGTGTCTGCTGGTCCATCAGCCGCTCCTTCGACAAGCGCTCACTGCGCAGCCTATCGGTTGATAGGTTAGTCTAGGTGTGCCGGCCGCGACCCGGCAAGCCGGCCGGGGAGGTGTCAGATGTTGGATGGATTCACCCGGAAGATCGCTCCCCTGCAGGTGCTCAGCCCCGAGGAGATCGAGACGATCCACCGCGGCGCCCTCTTCACCCTCGAGACCACCGGGATCCGGGTCCACAGCGACCGGGCGCTGGCGCTGATGGCCTCGGGTGGCTGCCGGGTCGACACCGAGGAGCGTCTGGTCCGAATCCCCGCCTGGCTGGCAGAACAGTGCCTGGAGCGCACCCCCAGCAGCTACCTGGTCACCGCTCGGGACGGACGCAGCGACCTCATGGTGGGCGGTGACACCTTCTACTTCATGCAAGGCATGGGGATGCGCCACGTCGACTTGGACACCTGGGAGACCCGACCGGCCACCCTCGCCGAGCACCGCGACGCCACCATCGTCGCCGACGCCCTCGACAACTGTCACATGGCCGATGCCGTCTTCTCCTACACCGATATCGAAGGCGTGCCGTCGGCAATGACCTTCCTGGAGACACTGGCCAGCGGGTTCCGCTACTCGGGCAAGGCCCAGCACTACGGCTACGCCAAGGGCTGCGAGCCGTTCGCCGTGCAGATGGCTCAGGCCCTGGGCGTCAACCTCGAGCCGGAACTGGATGCGGCATCGCCGCTCACCTACTACGGCGAGTCGATCGACGCCGCATTCACCTATGTCGGGGCCGGCATGCCGATCCAACCGTGCGCCGGCATCACGATGGGTGCGGAGGGTCCGATGACGACCGCGGGGAGCCTGGTGCTGGCGGTCGCCACCGTGATGGGCTGGGCGGTGCTGACCCAACTCATCAAAGAAGGAGCCCCCATCTCGATCCAATACGGGCTCAAACCGATGGACATGCGACGCGGCAGCCCGCTCTTCCCCTCGGTGGTGAATGCCCTGGGCCACGTCGGGATGAACCAGATGCTGCGCACTTACCGGATCCCCTCCTGCACCAGCGCCGGGTTCACCAGCCTGTCGAAGAAGTTCGACTACCAGTGCGCCTACGAGAAGGCGCTGGGGACCCTGGTGGCGGCGCTGTCGGGCGGCAACCTCCACATCTTCCAGGGGGGCACCTCGGCCGAGCTGGTGTATCACCCGGCGCTGTCGATCATGGACGACGACATCGCCGGGTGGGTGGGCCGCATGCTGGGCGGTATCGACGTGAACCGGGACACCCTGGCCATC
>JBFELU010000092.1:0-7775 GCA_041551965.1 Acidimicrobiia bacterium | reverse complement strand
TCTCGACCTTCATGCGGTCGTCAAGTGGGGCCTCATCGCCGGAATCGGGGTCGTTTTTGTCTCCGTCATCGGGATGGTCGAAAACTTCGGGGAACGGGCCATCGTCGACCCGATCCTCGGTCTCGGCTACCTGGCCCTCGTTTGGCTGCCTCTCGTGTTCGGCTACCGGGCAACGCAACGGCCGGTTCTGGAGGGCATGGAGGCTCCCGAGTCCGGTCTCCACAACGTGGCCGGCGGCGCCGCCGCCGGCCTCATCGCGGGGGGGATGCTCGCGCTGTTCATCGTCCTGATCGACTCCGTCGACTTGCGGGACAGCTTGCCGAACGTCTCACCGCGACTCCTGGAGCTCCTCACCTTCACGCGAGGTGAGGGTGAGGTGAACACCGCCTTCGGGGTCATCGCCGTGGTCCTGGGCGGGGTCGCCCTCGGTGCCATCGGTGGGGCTTTCCATCTTCTCCGGCCGCGCCTTCGCAAGGCGGTGGTCGGCGGGGCAGTGTGGGTGGTCATGTTCTCGCTGCTCGAGCTGATCATCGGTCAGGTGCTGCGCGGCCTCCACGAGGCGGCCCTCGTGGGGTGGCTCGTACCCGATTTGGAGCCGGTGGCCGAGTGGTTGCACGACCCGTCGACCAGAGGGCTCGCCTGGTACGCCGCCATCGTGGTCTTTGCCGTTGGAGCGGTGGTGACCTACGCCCTCGGTGGGAGCCGGGAATCCTTTCGCGAGCGCTTTGCCGGTCTCCCCGACGAGACTCGTCGTCGAACGGGGTTCATCGTTGCCGTGGTGTTCATCTTCATCGGGTTCTGGATGCCCACCTTTGTCGGCGGCTTCGTCAACGAGATCTTTGCCACGGTGGGCCTGTTCTTGCTCATGGGCCTGGGCTTGAACGTGGTGGTCGGGCTCGCCGGTCTCCTCGACCTGGGCTACGTCGCATTCTTTGCCGTGGGTGCCTACACGACGGCGATCCTCATGTCTCCCGAATCGCCGCGGATCACCCCCGAGTGGCCCTTCTGGATCGTGATCCTGATCGTGATCGTGGCCGCGGTGATCGCCGGGATCATGGTGGGGACGCCGGTGATCCGAATGCGCGGCGACTACCTGGCGATCGTCACCCTCGGCTTTGGGGAGATCGTCCGCATCATGTTCCTCTCCGACTGGACCAAGCCGATCACCGGGGGGGCGCAGGGCATCATCAACGTGCCGTCGATCATCATCAGCCGGGGGTTCGCCGTTGTCGGGATGATCGTCCTGACAACCGGGTTGCTGGGGTATGCGCTGTGGTGGGCCCGCAACAACCGGTCGCGTCTGGCGGGCGGAGAGCCGGACAGCCCGGGGGCCGCCGACCGAAGCAACGTCCTGTGGCGGTTGGGAGGCTTTGGGATCACGTTGTTCGGCGCCGGTTTCGGATTGTGGTTCTTCGCCAAGGACGACGGCCCCATCGAGATCCTCGGGACCAACACTCAGGCGATCGTGTATCTGGTTCTCTTGTTTGCGATTCTCGCCGCCTACATCTCGTGGCGGATCCAGGACTCGCGGATCGGGCGCGCCTGGATGGCCATGCGGGAGGACGAGCAGGTCGCTGAGGCGATGGGCATCAACATCGTGACCGCCAAACTGTTGGCCTTCATCACCGGCGCCATCCTTGCCTCGTTCGGCGGAGCGTTGTTCGCAGTCAAGATCGGCTCGATCTTCCCCAACAGCTTTGCGTTGCTGGTGTCGATCATCGTGCTGGTGCTCATCATCGTCGGCGGGATGGGCAACATCCCCGGCGTCGCCGTGGGGGCGGTCATGCTGGTCGGCATTCTGGGAGGTCCTACTCAGCCGGGGCTCCTGAGGGAGTTCGAGTCCTACAAGCTGCTCATCTACGGGGCGCTGTTGGTGTGGATGATGCTGAAGCGACCCGAGGGGCTGTTGCCCAGCATCCGGCGTACCCGTGAGCTGCATCAGGACGAGTTCCTCCAGGACGCCTGGCTGCGCAAGCAGCTCGACGAGGAGGAGGCGGCGGCGGAGGGGGCGGGCTGATGGCACTCCTCGAGACGGCCGGCCTCACCAAGCTCTTCGGAGGCTTGCATGCTCTGGACGACCTGGACTTCGCCATCGACGAGGGTGAGATCGTCAGCGTGATCGGACCCAACGGCGCCGGCAAGACCACCTTCTTCAACGTGATCTCGGGCATGTTCACCCCCGATGAGGGCGACATTCTCTTTCAGGGTGAAACGATCGTGGGATACACGCCGAGCGACATCACCCGGCTTGGCATCGCCCGGACCTTCCAGAACGTTCGCCTCTTCGGCAACATGACCGTGCTGGAGAACATCATGGTCGCTCAGCACTGCCGGACCCGTACCGGGCCGATCGGCGCCATTCTGAGGACGCCCGGATTCCGCCACGAAGAGGCCGAGATCGAGAAGCGGGCCAAGGACGTGCTGTCCTTCTTCGGCAGCCGGTTGGTGGGGTATCGCTTCGATCAGCCTGCGTATGCACTGTCGTATGCCAACCGGCGCCGCCTCGAGATCGCCCGGGCCATGGCGACGCAGCCGGTGGTGCTGTTGCTCGACGAGCCGACGGCCGGGATGAACCCGCGCGAGACCAGGGAACTCACCGGGCTGATCCGCAAGCTCCGCGACGACAAGGGTTTCACCATCGTGGTCATCGAGCACGACATGAGGGTCGTGCGCGGCGTCTCGGACCGGGTGGTGGTGCTCGACTACGGGCGCAAGATCGCCGAAGGCCACTACGACCAGGTCTCCCAGGACCAGCGGGTCATCGAGGCCTACCTGGGGACGACCGCCACCGAAGAGAGCGGGTCATGAGCGGCAACGGCACCCCCGTCCTCGAGTTTCGCGGTGTCAACACCCACTACGGCCCGGTGCACATGCTCAAGGACGTCGATATCGAGATCCACACCGGGGAGATCGTGTGCCTGCTGGGCGGCAACGCCTCGGGCAAGACCACCACGCTGAAGACGATCCTCGGCATGGTCGAGCCGACCACCGGCGCCGTCTACCTCGACGGTGGGGTCATCAGCGGCCGGCCCACTTCGGAGCGGGTGGAGCGGGGCATTTCGATGGTCCCCGAGAACCGGAGGCTCTTCAAGCGGATGACGGTCAAGGAGAACCTGGAGATCGGCGCCTACTTGCGCAAGGATCGCCAGAACCTCGACGCCGATATCGAGCGGATATTCGAGCTCTTCCCTCGGGTCAAGGAACGCATGCACCAGAAGGCGGGCACTCTCTCGGGTGGGGAGCAGCAGATGGTGGCGGTGGGCCGGGCGCTGATGGCGAAGCCCAAGGTGCTCCTCATGGACGAGCCGTCGATGGGTCTCGCCCCGGTCCTCGTGGCCCAGAACTTCGAGATCATCGAGCAGATCAACGAAGCCGGTACCACCGTGTTCGTCGTCGAGCAGAACGCCAACATGGCGCTCTCGATCGCCGATCGCGGCTACGTGCTCCAAACCGGCCAGATCGTGCTCGCCGACACCGCCGAGGGTCTGCTGGCCAATCCCCAGATGCGTCAGGCCTACCTGGGCGAGGTCGACTGAAGGGTGGCGGGGCTGGCTTCGAGCACGTTCCCGTGACCCTCGAGCTCTCACCGGACGATCGGGCCCGGCTGGCCGGCGAAGCGGGTGAGGCCGATCGCCTGGCGATGACGGTGATCGTGCGGCTCGCCCGAGCCATGGCGGCCGACCGGCTGCTCGACGTCACCTCGGCCCACATCGACTCGTGCCTCTACCACGGTCGTTCCGGCCTCGACTTCGCCCTCCGGCTGGCCGACGGCGGAGGACGGGTGCGGGTGCCGACCACGCTGAACGTCACGTCGCTCGATCTCCTGCACCCCGACCTCTATGCCGGGGATGCCGCGCATGCCGAGCAGGCCCGCCGGCTCGCCGATGCCTACGAGCGCATGGGGTGCGCCCCGACCTGGACCTGCGCCCCGTACCAGCTTCCGGCCCGGCCGGCGTTCGGGGAGCAGATCGCCTGGGCCGAATCCAATGCGATCGTGTTCGCCAACTCGGTGCTCGGCGCCCGGACTCACCGCTACGGGGATTTCGTCGACATCTGTGCCGCCCTCACCGGCCGGGTCCCGGCGGCGGGGCTCCACCTCGCCGAGAACCGTCATGGGGAGATCCTCTTCCGCATCGGGGCGCTGCCGGACGACCTGACGGCGAGTGACGTTCTGTACCCGGTGCTGGGCCACCTCGTCGGATACCGGGCGGGGATCCGGATCCCCGTGATCGAGGGTCTGCCGCCCGATCTCGGAGAGGACCTGCTCAAGGCCATGGGTGCCGCTGCCGCCTCGTCGGGAGGGGTGGGCCTGATGCACGTGGTGGGTTCGACGCCCGAGGCGCCGACCACCGAGGCCGCCCTGGGGGGACGGCGACCCCGTGAGGTGGTCGCCGTGTCGCCGGAGATGGTCGTGGCGGCGCGAGACGATCTCTCCACCACGGCGGGTGGGGGGCTATCGGCGGTGTGCCTCGGAACGCCCCACTATTCGGCGGCCGAACTGGAGCGCACCGCGACGCTGCTTGCCGGACGGCGGGTGAATCCGGCGATCGAGCTGTACGTGTCGACGGGACGCGACGTCCTGGCGGCGGTCTCTCCGGAGTGGATCGAAGCGATCGAAGGGGCGGGGGCCCGCATCGTCACCGACACCTGCACCTACATCACCCCGATCATCCGCAATCGGCGGGGAGCGGTGATGACCGATTCGGCCAAGTGGGCCTTCTATGCGCCCAGCAACCTGGGGGTGGACGTCGTCTTCGGCAGCGCCCAGGAGTGCGTGGCATCCGCCGTTGCCGGTTCGGTGACCCGAGATTCGGGGCTGTGGGCCGGTGTCTGAGATCCGGGTGCTGCTCGAGGGTCGCGGGGTGGGCAGGGCGCTCGTGTTGGCGGCCCCGCTCAGCTTCTGGGGTGGGGTCGACGCGGAGAGCGGTGTCATCATCGATCATCGCCATCCGCAGCGCGGTGAGGAGATCGGCGGCCGAATCCTGGTGATGCCGGCAGGGAGGGGTTCCAGCTCGTCGGCGAGTGTGCTGGCGGAGGCCATCCGTCTCGGCGTCGGCCCCGCGGGAATCGTGCTCCAACACTCCGATGAGATCGTGATGCTCGGAGCGCTGGCCGCCGAGATCCTCTACGGGGTGACCTGCCCGGTGGTCGTCGTGGACGCCGAGACCTTCGGGGGGATCGTCGAGGGCAGGGCGATTGCCATCGACGGGAGTGAGGTGACCGTGGGATGAACCGGGGACGTTGGTCGCAGGGGTGTGGTGTACTGGCAAACGAGAACGGAGGAATGGATGTTTGTAGCTGACGTGATGACGCGTGATCCGGCCACGGTGGCCCCCGACACGAGCCTGCGGGACGCCGCCGCCTTGTTGCTGGATCAGGGTGTGAGCGGGTTGCCCGTCACCGATGACGAAGGACGGCTGGTGGGCATCATCACCGAAGCCGACTTCGTCGCCGCCGAAGCGGAACGGGGAGATTCTGGTCGGCATCGGATCCTGGCCGCTCTGCTGGGGAGGGAGCACTCGGCCCTCGGGTCGGCGGAGCGCGTCGGTGATGTGATGGCGAGGAGTGTCGAGACGGTTCATGAGACCGACACCGTGGCGGCGGTGGCCCACGCGATGCTTCGTCACAAAGTGAAGCGTCTCCCGGTGGTGGATCGGACCGGGAAGCTGGTCGGCATCGTCAGCCGGGCCGACGTCGTCAAGTCGTTCGTGCGCGAAGACGTCAGCATCGTCGCCGACGTCGAGACCCTCCTCGCCAATCGCGTGATCATCGTGGAGCCCGGCGCCGTCACGGTGACGTCCAACGGAGGGGTCGTGGGCCTCGAGGGCGAAGTGGAAACTCGCTCGGAGGCCGAGGCCCTGGCCGAGATCGTGGCTCATCTCGACGGTGTCCTTCGAGTCGAAAACCGCCTCAGGTGGAAGGTCGACGACGACGTTCCCGAAGATCAGTGGCCCGGCTTCAATCAGGAAGGCGCCGAGCGCTGAGGATCGAGAAGTGCGTTACCTCGATGCCGCCGCCACCCGAGACGCCCTTCCGATGGCCGATGCCATCCTCGCGATGGAGGCCGCCTTCGGCGACGACCGATCCACCCCGCCGCGGGTCCTCGTGGGCCCGTCGCTCTTCATGCCGGGGGCCGTTGGGCCGAATGCCGGCATCAAGGTCGTGTCCACGGTGCCGGGCAACCCGGTCGGCATCGTGGTGGTGTTCGACCCCGATGGAAGTCCGCTCGGGCTGATCGACGGACCCACGCTGACCGCCATCCGCACCGGGGCCGGGGCCGGCCTGGCGACCCGTCTCCTGGCCCGGCCGGAGGCGTCGTCACTGGCCATGCTGGGGGCGGGGGCGATGGCGGTGGACCAGGTCGAGGCCGTTCGTGCGGTGCGCCCCATCGAGAGGATCATGGTGTGGAGTCGGACCCCCGATCGGGCCGAGGATCTGGCGGCCCGGGTGGGGGGGATCGCCGTGGATCATCCCGACGCGGCGGTCGCCGAAGCGGATGTCGTCTCCACCGCCACTCCCGCGACCGAGCCGCTGTTCTCCGCCGACGCGGTGCGTCCGGGGACCCACGTCAATGCCGTCGGTGCCTTCACGCCGGAAATGTGTGAAGTCCCCGCCGACCTGGTGCGGCGCGCCTTCGTGGTCGTCGACGATCGCGAAGCGGCCGCGCTCGAAGCCGGCGATCTGCTCCGTGTCGGGCGCACGCCCGATGCCACCGTGGCCGACCTCCTGGAAGAGCGAGTTCGGCCCTCGGGCCACGACGTCACGTTCTTCAAGTCGGTGGGGATCTCCAGTCAGGACGTGGCCGCCGGTGTGGCCGCTGTGCGCAACGCGGAGCGACTCGGGCTGGGAACGGTGATCGACTAGGCGAGTACGTTCTTCTCCTTGACCACGAGCGGCTCGCGCTCGACGGAGAAGAAATCGAGCGGCACGTCGGCGTCGTCCGCAAACGTTTCACCCGTGAGGATCGTTGCCAGCATCCCGGCGCACATCAAGCTCTCCTTGAACCCGTGGCCCGAGAAGCCGTTGATGACGGCGTAGCCGTCGAGAGCGGTCGGGCCGAGCAACGGGTGGACGTCGACCCGGTTCACCGTGTAGAGCCCGGCGATGCCGCTCAGCAGGCCCCGATGGGGGAGATCGGGGAGCCGATGGTGGAGGGCGTGGATCTTGGTGTCGAGGAAGACCCGATCTGCGTTCGGGTTGTAGGTGTCGGGGTCGGTCTCCTCCCGCTCGTCCTCCTCGAGCACCGAACCCACCACCAACTGCTGATCGGCGCTCTCGGGGCGTAGGTAGATACCGCTGACCGAATCGGCGACGACGGGAATCGGTCGGGGCACCTCCGGCGGCAGCTCCCGGTACATGACCTGGACCCGGGTGGGAACGAGCTCCCAGGAAAGCTCGAGACCGGCCATGGCGTTGATCCGGTTGCACCATGGTCCGGCGGCGTTGACGACCGTCTCCGCCGAGATGGCGGTTCCGTCGGCCAGCTCGATGCCGACGACCCGATCACCCTTCCGGGCGATAGCCGTCACCTCGGAGCGAAAGGAGATCTCCACACCTGCGTTGCGGGCCGCGTCGACCAGGTCGCCGCACGCCGCCACCGGGTCGAAATAGCCGCCCTCGTCTTCGAAGATGAACGCGTCGTGGTCGGCGCACTCGTGCTCGGTCTCGCCGCTCAGGTCGAACGGCACCCCACAGGCGGAGAGCCCGGGGAAACGGTCCCGCAGCATTCCCGCATCGAGGACCACGGCGTCGACTCCTTCGCCGCGGAGCCGCTC
>JBFELU010000091.1:0-7919 GCA_041551965.1 Acidimicrobiia bacterium | reverse complement strand
ATCGGGAAGGTCCTGGCCGAGGTCAGGGGGGCCCGCTGGGACCTAGTCGTGGTCGACGGCCCTCCGACCGGCCAGATCGGGTCTCTCTTGAGGGCCCCCGACACCATCCTCGGCCTCGTCGGCAGCGGACGAATCGAGGAGCAAGCCGGATGGATGCGGGCCCTGCTCACCGACGACTCGGCGACCGGCCTGGTGCTCGTCGCCGTCCCCGAGGAACTGCCCGTCCTGGAGACCCTCGAGACGCTCACCGATCTGTCCCACCCTCCCGCGGCGCCGATCGCCTCGGTCGTCGTGAATCGCGTCCTCCCCGACGACGTCTCCGCCGAGGATCGGGACGCAGCCCCGACCGGTCCGGCCGGCGACGCGGCAACCCTCCATCACGGCCTCGTCGCGTCGCAGCAGGCTTGGATCCGGCGGTTGCCCGCCGGCTTGCACCTTCCCTACCTCTTCGGCATCGAAACCCCATCCGAGGTCGCCGCCCGTCTCGCCCCCTGCTGGGAGGAACCGTGACACGGTGCATCCTCGTCGCAGGAGCGGGGGGCGTGGGGAAGACGACCCTGGCGGCGGCTCTGGCCGTGACGGCGGCCCGCGCCGGCACGAAGACCCTGGTCATCACCGTGGATCCCGCTCGCCGTCTGGCCGACGCTCTCGGACTCGCCGAGCTCGGGAGCGAGCCCGAAGTCACGCCGGGCGAGCCGAGCCTGTGGGGCGCCATGCTGGACGCCGAAGCCTCATGGGAATCGATCATCCGGACCCACGCCGACCCGGCCACCGTCGAGCGGATCCTCGAGAGCCCCTTCTTCCGGGCCGTCGCAGAGCGGTTCCCGGCCGGTCAGGCGTATGCCGCCGCCGAGGAGATGAGCCGCCACCTCGAATCGAGGCGTTGGGATCTCGTGGTCGTCGACACTCCCCCCGCCGGTGGCGGGCTCGACTTCTTCTCGTCCCCCCGGAGGATCAGGAGGCTGATGGGCGGCCGGATCCTGCGGTGGCTCACCGGATCTCGCCTGCCGGGGCGCCGGCGCCTCTACGCCGTGACGGCCCGCCCCGTCCTGAGGATCGCCGACACGGTGCTGGGAGGACCCCTTCTCGAGGAGCTCGCCGACTTCCTCCTCGATCTCCGCACCGCCTACGACGGCATCGCTCGGCGGGCCTCCGTCGTCGAACGGCACTTCCGGGCCGCCACCACCATCGTGGTGACGACCGCCGACCCCGCCCCGATTCGAGAGGCGAACCGGTTCTTGACCGGGCTCCCGGGGCAAGGACCCGAGGTCGTGGTCTTCAACCGCTCCCTGCCGACGCCGTGGAGCGACGCGGTCGCCCCGGAGGATGCACCGGCGTCCGTTACCGCCAACCTCCGCCGCTGGAGCTCCGAGGCCCGCCACCAGGCCGAGATACGTCGCGAATTGGAGCTTCGTCACGGCATCGCACCTGTTTGCCTTCCGTGGGTGATCACCGCCCCCACCAGCCCCGACGAGCTCGCGGCACTGGTGGCGTCCGCCGAGCCGCCTTTCCCCGACCGGGTGGTGCCCCGCTAGGTCAACACCGCATCCGGCCCCAGTACCTCCCGCAGCTCGGCGTAGAGCGCCGTCCGTGGTTCGACACAGTGGTCCTCACCGAGCCGCACCACGGTGTCGTTCTCCTCCCCGGCCAGATGGAGGAACACCGGGACCCGACCCGGATGATTCGAGAGCACCGTCTTCAACCGGCCCACCAGACCTCGCGACATCCGCACGGCCGGAACCCGAAGACGCACGACCGCCTCCCGGTCGAGGCGGGGCTCGACCAGCGACTGGGCCACCAGCTTCACCGCATCTCCGCGGTGATCGAGCCGTCCGGTCGCCACCACCACCGCATCGGGCCGCACGAGTGGCCCATACTCGGCGACGGTCCTCGGGAAGCAGACGACTTCGGTGCTCGCCTCGAGATCCTCGAGCTGGAAGAACACCATCGGCTCTCCGTTGCGGGTGTAGCGGCGGGTCACGGCCCCCACGATGCCCCCCACCGACACCGTCGTCCCATCGACCGCATCCCACAGCTCGGGGATGGTCGCGGTCACCAGGGGTCTGAGCACGGCCTCCACGCCGATCAGAGGATGATCCGACACGTAGAGGCCGAGCATCTCCTTCTCGAAACCGAGCTTCGTGGAGCGCGCCCACTCCAGCTCGGGGATCTCGAACGACCCCCCCTGGAGGGCAGGCTCATCATTGCCGAAGAGACTGAACTGACCCATGTCCTCGGCTCGCCGCCTGGCCAGCACCGCCTCGATCACCGGCTCGTGTATCGCCAGCAGGCCCTGGCGGGGGGCCCCGGTCCCATCGAACGCCCCCGCCTTGATGAGCGACTCCACGGTCCGCTTGTTGAGCACGGCGACGTCCACCCGGTCGACGAAGTCCTGGAAATCGGCGAACGATCCGTTCTTGCGCCGCTCCTCCAGAATGAGCTCCACCACCCCTTCGCCGACGTTGCGGATCGCGGACAGCCCGAAGGGGATCGTCTCGCCCCGGGCCACGAAGTCCGACTCGGATTGGTTGACGTCGGGAACGAGCACCTCGACGCCCATCGCCCTGCAGGCGTTGAGGTACACGGCGGTACGGTCCTTGTCCCTCTTGACCGAAGTGAGGAGAGCGGCCATGTACTCCGCCGGGTAGTGGGCCTTCAGCCATGCCGTTTGGTAGGCGACCACGGCGTAGCCGGCCGCATGGGATTTGTTGAACCCGTACCCGGCGAAATGGGAGACCAGATTGAAGAGCTCCCGCCCGAGTTCCTCCGAGTGGCCTTGTTCCACACAGCCGCGAACGAACAACTCCTCCTGCTGAGCCATCACGGCCGGGATCTTCTTGCCCATGGCCTTGCGCAAGGAATCCGCCTCGACCATGGAGAAGCCGGCCATCACCCGGGCCGCCTCCATGACCTGTTCCTGGTACACCATGATCCCGTAGGTCTCCTTGAGGACCGGTTCCAGATCGACATGGGGAGACTCGACGGCGGCGCGCTCGTTCTTGCGATCGGCGTAGAGATTGTGGGTCCCGGCCCCCAAGGGCCCCGGGCGGTACAGGGAGATGAGCGCGATCAGATCCTCGAAGCGGTCGGGCCGCAGGCTGCGCATGAGAGCCCGCATCCCCGTTCCCTCCATCTGGAAGACGCCCATCGAGTCACCCCGGGACAGCATCTCGTAGACGGCCGGATCATCGAGCGGCACGTTGTCGATGTCGGGGCGCTCCCCCCGGTTCTCCTCGATCAACTCGAGAGCACGCTCGATCGTCGAGAGGTTGCGGAGGCCCAGGAAGTCCATCTTGAGCAGCCCCAGGGCCCCGATGGCGTGCATCTCGAACTGGGTCACGACCTCGGCGTCCTCCCCCTTCTGCTGGATGGGAACGACGTCCGTGAGCGGGATCGCCGAGATCACGACCGCCGCGGCGTGGATCGAGTCCTGCCGGCGCAGCCCTTCGAGCCCCCGAGCGGTGTCGATGACGCGCTGCGCCTCGCTGTCGTTGGCGTACATCTCCCGCAGCCCGGCGGCATTGGTGTGGAAGTCGCGGATCACCGGATCGGCGTCGTCGGCGGGCGTATCGAGACACTGATCGATCGTCGCCTCGTTCCCGAGGATCGCGGGCGGCATCGCCTTGGCGATGCGATCCCCGACCGCGTAGGGGTACCCCAGCACGCGGGCGGCGTCCCTCACCGCCTGGCGGCCCTTGATCGTGGAGAAGGTGATGATCTGGGCCACGTGATCCGCCCCGTAGCGTTCGGCCACATAGCGGATCATCTCGGCTCGATACCTCTCGTCGAAGTCCATGTCGATGTCCGGCATCTCGCGCCGGCCGGGATTGAGGAACCGTTCGAAGATGAGCCCGAAGTGGAGCGGATCGAGATCGGTGATGCCGAGGCAGTAGGACACGATCGACCCGGCCGCGCTCCCCCTCCCCGGGCCGGTGCGGATCCCTTGCTCCCTGGCGTGTCGCATGAGATCCCACACGATCAGGAAGTAGGCGGGAAACCTCATGTCCTCGATGACCCGCAACTCGTATTCGAGACGGGCTTCGGCCTCGTGCGGGAGCGGATCTCCGTAGCGGCGGCGGGCGCCCTCGAGCGCCAACTCCCGAAGGTAGGAGGCCTCGGTTGAGCCTTCGGGAACCGGGAAGTGCGGCAGCAAGATGTTCCCAAACTCCATGGAGACGTCGGCCCGCTCCGCGATGAGGAGGGTATTGGCGCAGGCGCCCGGGAACTCATCCTCGGGGAAGAGGGCCCACATCTCGGCCGCCGATTTGATGTGGTAGCCGGTGCCCTGGAACCGGAAGCGATCTTCGTCCGCCATCAACGAGCCGGTCTGGATGCAGAGCAGCGCATCGTGGGCCTCGGCCTCGTCGGCCCGGGAGTAGTGGCAGTCGTTGGTCGCCAACAAGGGTGCGCCGATATCGCGTGAGATCTGCAGCAGGTCGGGCATGACCCGCCGTTGCGCCTCGACGCCGTGGTCCATGACCTCCACGAAGAAGTTGTCCTTCCCGAAGATGTCCTGGTACATCGCCGCCGCTTCCCGAGCTGCGTCGAAATCGCGGGCCACTCCCACGTTCCCCTCTTCGTTCGAGGCATCGGGGGCCAGGAGCTGCGGCACGTGTCCCCCGAGGCAGCCGGTGGTGGCGACCAGACCCTCGGCGTGCTCGGCCAGCAGCGTCGGATCCATCCGCGGCTTGTAGTAGAAGCCTTCGAGGTAGGCCCTGCTCGCCAGCTCGACGAGGTTGGCGTAGCCGGTCTGAGTCACCGCCAGAAGCGTGATGTGGTACCGGATGTCCTCCCGCCGGGGCGGCCGGTCGAAACGGGAACCCGGAGTGAGGTAGGCCTCCATGCCGATGATCGGCTTGACGCCGGCCGCCGTGGCCGTCTCGTAGAGATCGACCGCCCCGTACAGCACGCCGTGGTCGGTGATCGCCACCGCCGGTTGCCGGTCGGCCACCGCTGCCTGGACGACGTCTTCGATGCGGGCCGCCCCGTCCAGCATCGAGTACTCCGTGTGGAGATGGAGATGGGCGAAGCGTGGCTCCCGCACCCGGGTGGACCCTCCCTCGAACTACAGCGGTGTAACACCGGGGACGTTACCACCCGGCCGTCTCCCCCGTCCCGGCCCACGGTGGCGTCATCAGATTCGGAGCGCCACCCGGTGCTCCTTACAATCTGCGGGTTCCACAGGCGAGGAAGGGGCACCCGAGTGCGTATCGGCATCCTGACGGGCGGAGGCGATGTTCCCGGCCTCAACCCCTGCATCAAGGCAGTGGTCGAACGAGCCGCGGACAAGGGCCACGAAGTGATCGGGATCCGCCGTGGGTGGGCCGGTCTGGTCGACACCAACCTGGACGATCCGGAGACGGTCACCCGCCACATCGTTCCTCTCGACCGCGCCGCCGTACGGACCATCGACCGCAGCGGCGGCACGGTCCTGCACACTTCGCGCACCAACCCGGCCAAGATCGCCACCGCCGACGTGCCTTCCTTCATGGACGTCGACGGCGACGGGCCCCACGACGTGACCCCTCACGCCCTGCGCGTCATCGAGTCTCAGGGCATCGACGTGCTGATCCCAATCGGAGGTGACGACACCCTCTCCTACGGGCTCCGCCTCCACGAGGAGGGCGTGCCGGTCATCGCCATCCCGAAGACGATGGACAACGACGTCCACGGGACCGACTACTGCATCGGCTTCTCGACCGCGGTCAGCCGAGGCGTCCAGTTCGTCCACAACCTGCGAACGGCCAGCGGTTCTCACGAGCGGATCGCGGTGGTCGAGTTGTTCGGCCGGTACAGCGGGGAGACCTCCCTCATCACCGCCTATCTCTCCAGCGCCGATCGAGCCGCTATCTCGGAGGTGCCGGTCGACATCCACAGGATGGCGGGCCTACTCGCCCGGGACAGAGCCGCCAACCCCAGCAACTACGCCATCATGACGATCTCCGAGGGTGCGATCCTCGAGGGTGGGGAGATGGTCCTCTCCGGCGAGGAGGACGCCTTCGGCCACCGCAAGCTGGGGGGCGTCGGCGCCGATGCTGCGGAGATGATCAAGAAGATCACCGGTGAGGGCGTCATCTACCAATCAGTCGCCTACCTGATGCGCTCCGGGAGTCCCGACTCCCTCGACCTGATGGTGGCCATCAACTACGCGGTCCTGGCGACCGACCTCGCCATCGAGGGGTCGTCCGGAAGAATGGTGGCGTTGCGGGGCGGCACCTACACCAACGTCCCGGTCTCGGTCACCGGAGAGGGAGTGAAGCGGGTGGATGTCGACGAGCTCTACGACGTCGACGCCTACCGGCCCAAGGTACGGCACGTCGGCGGCAAGCCGATGTTCCTCTACTGAGGTGGCGCCATGAGTGTGATCGGAGTCCTCACGGCCGGCGGGGACTGCCCCGGCCTCAATGCGGTCATCCGGGGGGTCGTCGCCCGCGCCGAAGAGCGGCACCGGGCTGAGATCGTCGGGATTCTCAACGGCTGGGAAGGCCTCATGGACGGAGACACCCGGCCTCTGCGACGCGACGACGTGCGGGGCACCTTGGCCCGGGGAGGCACCATCCTGGGGACCTCGCGCAAGGATCCCTACGTCCACGGTGACGGCGCCGCAGGGATCCGCCGCACGATCGCGGCCGACGGTCTCGACACGCTGATAGTCATCGGAGGCGACGGGACGCTGCGGACCGCCCTGCGGCTGGCCGAAGAGGGGATTCCGGTGATCGGGATCCCCAAGACCATCGACAACGACATCGCCGGCACCGACTTCACGTTCGGATTCGACACCGCCGTGCAGATCGCCACGGAGGCCATCGACCGGCTCACCACCACCGCCGAGGCACACAACCGGGTGATCCTGGTCGAGGTGATGGGCCGGAGCAAGGGGTGGATCGCCACGTACGCCGGGATGGCCGCCGGAGCGGACGCCATCCTGATTCCCGAGATCCCCTACGACCTCGACGATGTCGCCGGCATCCTCAAGACCCGCCACCGCCGGGGGCGCAAGTACTCGATCGTGGTGGTGGCGGAGGGGATCGAACCGCCCGAGCCGGTGGACCTCCCCAAGGACGCCTTCGGTTTCGAGCGCCTGGGCGGGGTGGCTTATCAGATCGCCCCCCAACTCGAGGAACGCACCGGTTTCGAGACGAGGGTCACCGTGTTGGGCCATCTGCAGCGCGGTGGATCCCCCACGGCCTTCGATCGGGTCCTGGCCACCCGACTGGGATCCGCCGCCGCCGATCTGGCCGCCGCCGGTGCCTCCGGGACGATGGTGGCGATCCAGGGCAATGCGATCGTCCCCATCGAGCTCGAAGCCGCCTGCGCCGACATACGCGGGGTCGACCCCGAGATCTACGACGTCGCCACCACCTTCTTCGGCTAGCCCGGACCGCCCGGGAGCAACACCGTCGGTACCGCTCCCTCCAGGGGATCCCCCATGCCCTCCAGCACGCCGAGCAGGTCCTCCGGAAGACCGGACCGCACCTCCACCGCGGCGCCGGTGATCGGGTGCTCGAACTCGAGACGCGCGGCGTGGAGCCAGACGCGGGGACTGGTGCTCGGCGGTGCCCCGTAGGCGGCATCACCCACTACCGGATGGCCGATCGAGGCGGCATGGACCCGGATCTGATGGGTCCGGCCCGTCTCCAGCATCACCTCCAAGAGCGCCGCGTCGGGCCAGACGGCGAGACGCCGGTAGTGGGTCCGAGCCGGTCTCCCCTCGGGGTCGACCCGAAAGCGCGTCGGGCGCCGCGGATCCCGCCCGATGGCCGCTTCGATGGTGCCCGACGGGGGAATGTCACCATCCGAGACCAGGGCCGCATACCCCCGGGTGATCCGGCGTCCGGCGAGACTTCGGCGGAGGCCTTCCAGCGACCGCTCGTCGAGCGCCACGACCAGCAGACCGGAGGTGTCGACGTCGAGCCGGT
>JBFELU010000090.1:0-8420 GCA_041551965.1 Acidimicrobiia bacterium | reverse complement strand
GGAACCGCAGAGCCTCGCTCGTCTCGTCGTCGCCGATGTCGGCGATGAGCCGATCGACGCTGGCCGAAGACTCTCGACCCTGGTGACAGGTCATGCACAGGTTGGCGCTGTTGTCACCGCTGTCGACGGTGTTGCCGCTGGGGAACGTGACCGAGGCCACCTCATGGCGGTCCCACGTCTCGCCGACGTTGGCGTGACATGTCGAGCACAGGAAGCCGTTAGCCGGCGGCTGTGCGATCGTCACGCCCTCTTGGACATACAGCGGGAGCCCACCTGCCGAGTGGCACCGGGAACAGGTTCCCGGGACCACCGGAGGTTCGTCCTCGTCCCAATGACGGAACGCTTCCTCGGATCCTGCGAAGTGTCCGTGGTCGATCCGATGCGTGGCCTCGGTGGCCACCGGATTGCCCAGGACGCTGTTGAGGTCCTCGATGGAGTCGCTCATCAACTGGATGTGGTACTTGCCGCCGTGGGCGAAGGCTCCGGGGTCCTTCAACGACACCTGGTAGTTGTAGGCGGCCTTCAACAGCCGCGGCGTCCAGGTGGCGTATTGGTTGCCGAAGTTGGCTTCGTCCTCACCGGTTTCACCGTCCCCATTCAGGTCGGTGAAGAAGTACGGGTAGGCATGTGCGTCGTAGACGATCCCGGTGCCGACATTGTCGGCGGCGTACCGCTGGATCGCCTCGTACAGCAGAGCCCTCACACCCTCCAGCTCGTAGTAGATGCCCTCAGTGAGATCGCCGTCACCGTCGAAGTCGACGAGCGAGCCGGGCATTCTGACGTTGTAGAGGTCCTCCACCGATGCCACTCCGGTGTGACATACCGCGCACTCGTCGATCTTGAGCTCGAGCGTGTGCACGTCGTGACACTCGATGCAGGTGGAGTATCCCTCCACGTGCTGGAAGAAGGCGTCGTAGGTCTTGCCCTCGTACTCGTACCCACCCTTCGCCTCGGTGCCGTACTTGCTGGCGGCCGCGGCGTAGTAGTGGATGTTCAGGAACCCGAGGTCCTCGCTCACCGTATCGTCGTCGACTCCGGCTTCTTCGACCGCAGCGTTGACGCTGACGGTCGAGTGGCGACCCTGGTGGCACTGCATGCAGCGCGACTCGTCGCCGAGCCCCGTCAGCTCGATGCCGGACGGCATGAGCACGGTGTCCATGGCGACCGTCACGTCGTTGTGGCACGCCACACACTCGATCGTGGTGCCCACCGGATGGTCGGCATCGGTCGAGTTCGCCGCAGTCCCGTCGGCCCCGATGTAGTCGAGATAGCCGGGTGTGCTGTGGCACCTGGCACAGGCCGCGGGGACCACCTGCGGGTCGTCCTCGTTCCAATGAACGAAGGCCTCGTCCTCCGCAGCGTTGTGCGGCGACGACTCCCATCGCGCGAGGAACGGGATCTCGAGTGCGACCTCCTCCCCACCCGTGTCGGACGGAACCGTCGTCTCGGGTGGTGCCGCCGTGGTTGTCGTTTCTTCGGCGGCGGTCGTTGTCGTGTCTTCCGCGTCATCGTCGGTACAGGCGGTCATGACCAAGGCGAACGCCACGAGCAGCGCCCCGATGGCCTTGAGCCCGTGTCTCGGTTGCATGTATCTCCTCCCCCGCGCTTGTGAACGCGTTCCTAAGGATTGTCGCCCAGTGCAGGGGTCGGCTCTTAGGGACTTTGGTCCCTATTCCGACGGACCGTCGCCAACCGGGTTTCACCGTGTTTGAAAGGCACCGGCGTCGTCGCGCCCTGGGGTCGCGGCTCGACGCGCCCGGTCTCTGTCGCGCGTCCGTGCCGGCCTTCCATCGGGCCCCTTCGAGCGACCCGGGGGGCGCGCCGGTGGGTGCCGCTTCGGCGATCGCGATTAGGGCCGAAAGACCCTCCCAGCGCCTCCCACGTGCCGCTTGGGTGGGGGCAACCTTGGGAGAGGGGGAGGTCGGTGCGACGAACAGTGCGGCTTGACGGGGCGCTGGCTGGAGTTGTCCTGAGCGGGGCGGCTGCGATCGCCGCGGCCGCGTTGCTGCAGAGCCTCTTCCTCGTGTTCATCTCGCTGATCTGGGCGGCGGTCTTTGGTTTCGCCTGGTCGCTCCGTCGGGCGGCCGCCGACGACGACCACGCTTCGCAGCCCGGCGCAGCGGAGCTGGTGGTCAGGGACTTCGGCACGTTCATCGACCGGAGAACCGCTCTCAGAATGGTGGGGCTCTCTGCGTTGCTCTACGGACCCTTCCGTGCCATGCCCGTCGTGCTCGAGAGAGTGGTCGGTGGATCGCAAGGAGCGTTGCAGCAACCAGTCGCCGCCCGGATCCGGCAATGGACCATGATCATCGACCTGCGTCGGTGTGATGGATGTCAGAGCATCGACAGCCCGCCGCAGTGCACCCTCGCTTGCATCGAGGGCCATCTGGCTCCCGAGCCCATGGAGTGGATCGAGGTGTTTGAGGCCGAACTGGAGGGCGAAGGGACTCGATTCCTCCCGACACCGTGTCAGCACTGCCAGAACCCGCCGTGCGTGAACGTCTGCCCGGTGGCGGCAACCTTCTCCACGCCGGAGGGTCTGGTCCTCATCGATCAGGATCGCTGCATCGGGTGTCGGATCTGCATGGCGGCCTGCCCCTACGATCGCCGCTTCTTCAACTGGGGGGAACCGCCGGTTCCCCCGGAGGCGCGTCTCGCCGACTACGACCTCGAAGTGCAGACTCCGGCCCGCAAGGGCACGGTCATGAAATGCGATTTCTGCCCCGACATGGTCCGGGCCGGCACGCTCCCCTACTGCATCCAGGCGTGCCCCAACGATGCCATCTACTACGGAGATCTCGAGGAAGACATCGCCTCGAACGGCGTGGACGTGGTGTCGATCACCCGGTTCCTCGCCGATCACGATGCATTCCGGTTGAAAGAAGAACTGGGGACACAGCCGCGCGTGTTCTACATCCCGGGCCATGGAGAGGAGGTGGGCCGCGATCCGCAGCGATCCGGTCGGTTGCCCACCCGGTGGCCCTGGACCCGGCAGGCCGAAGGGAGCACGACGTGGAGCCGCTGAGCGCCTGGCGGGCCCGGCTCGAAGAAACCACCTTGGGGCCCACCCGTCGCACGACCCCGGCGTACTACGCCTTCGTCGGGTTCCTGCTCGCGGTACTGGGTTGGGGCATCTACGCCTACTACGTTCAGGTTCGAGACGGACTCGTCGTCACCGGGATGAACGACCGGATCTCCTGGGGCATCTACATCACGATGTTCGTGTTCTTCATCGGTATCAGCCATGCCGGCACGCTGATCTCGGCGATCCTGCGGGTGTCCAACGCCACCTGGCGCACGCCAATCACCCGGATGGCCGAGTTCATCACCGTCGTCGCCCTCACCACGGGGGCAATCTTCGTGATCGTGGACCTGGGACGACCGGACCGCCTCGCGAACGTGCTCATCCACGGTCGCTGGCAGTCCCCCATCGTGTGGGATGTGACCGCCGTGGCGACCTATCTCACGGCGAGCGTCGTCTATCTCTACTTGCCGATGATCCCCGATCTGGCCTTCTTCCGGGACCGGCTCGCCACGAAGGCGTCCTCGGTGAAGGCACGCGTCTACAAGGTGTTGGCGCTCGACTGGAAGAACACCGGCCGCCAGAAGACCAGTCTCCATCGGGCCATCGCGATCATGATGATCTTGATCATCCCGATCGCGGTCTCGGTGCACACGGTCGTCTCATGGATCTTTGCGATGACCCTGCGCGAGGCCTGGAACAGCACGATCTTCGGGTTCTTCTTCGTCGCCGGCGCGATCTTCTCCGGGATCGCCACGCTGATCATCGTGATGGCCATCCTGCGGAAGGTCTATCGGCTCGAGGAGTACATCACGGAGAGGCACTTCGTCTATCTCGGTTACCTCCTGGCGGCCATGGCCGGCGTGATGATCTACGCCAACATCTCCGAGTACGTCACGACCGGCTTCAAGCTCGAAGAGGGCGAGGAGTTCCTCTTCCGGCAACTGTTCGTCGACGAATTCGCACCCTTCTTTTGGTTCTACCTGATCGGCGGGCTCCTCCTCCCGGTAGCGCTCATGTTCATCCGCCGCTTTCGAACGGTCGGGGGGATCGTGGTGGCCGCCGTCTTCGTCGACGTCGGCATGTGGCTGGAGCGATACTTCATCGTGGTGACCGGATTGCGGGCTCCGCTGCTGCCCTATGAGCCTGCCAACTACGCCCCGACTTGGGTCGAGTGGTCGATCACCGCGGGAGGCTTCGCCCTCTTTGCTCTCATGATCACCCTCTTCGTGAAGTTCTTCCCGATCATGGCGGTGTGGGAGATGACCGAAGAACGAAGCGAGGTGCTCGCGGCGAGAGCACCCTCACCGGTGGAGGAGCCGGCATGAGAATCTCGGCTCGTGCACTGTGGGTCCTCGCCCTCATCGGGATCTTCACCCTCGGGCCGGCGGCCACCGCGGCGGCCGATCACCTTGTGGTCGACGTATCGGGACCCGAATCGGCCGAGCTCGGGGAACGCACCGAGATCCGAGTCTCGGTGCGCAACCTGGAGACCGGAGATCCTGAAGAGGGCGTCAAGATCATCTTCTACTCGGATGCGGTGTTTGCAGGAGTCGGCGGCGAGATCGAGGTGGGTCGTGCCGTCTCGGATGCCGCCGGCGTGGCGATCGTCCCTCTGACATTCAGCGTCTCCGGCACGCACGCCATTCGCATCGAGGCGATCGCCGGCCCTGAAGTGCAACCGGAATCGGTTTCCATCCCCGTCACGGTGGGAGGGCAGCAAGTCCGCGCGGAAGCCGGGGTGGAGATCCCCGGATTCGGCGAATGGATCGTCACGTTTGTCATCGCACTGGTGTGGGTCATCATGGTGGTCGCGGTGCTCTCGACGCTCCGCTTGGTGCGAGCAGGTCGCGAAGGATGGAGCATCAGCCTGGCGCACGTGGTGCTGGTGATCATGGTGCTCGCCGGCACAGGCCTGGTGGTTCTCCTGCTCCGGAGTCCCGACACCCATGCCAATCTCGATCCGGAGGGCTACAACCGCACGGTGGTGGCCTTCACCGAAGCCGATTATCTGTATCCGGGCCCGGGTTTGGCGGCGGGTATCACGGCCGAGCAATCCGTGGCCTACGGGCGTGCCATCTTCATGAGCCGCGGTTGCGCCGGCTGCCACGGGATCAACGCTGAGGGCGCGGCCACCGCCGGATCGCCGGCCCATGCGACGCGGGAATGGCTCGGCTCCGTGGTGCGGTCGGGCCTCGGCGGGATCATGCCGGCCTACTCCGAATTCGATCTGAGCGAGGAAGATCTCGACGCGATCTTCGTGTTCCTCTTTGCCTCCCGCGGCGAAGAGAGCGCTCCGCCCACGACCGAGGAGGCCACGACCACGACCACCCCGGCGACGACCACCACCCCGGGGACGACGACCATCCCACCGCAGGGATCGACCTCCACGAGCGAGGAGGCCACGACCACGGTTGCCGAGGCGCTGACGTTCGAGGATGCGGTGGCGCCCATCTTTGCGAATCACTGTGCAGGCTGTCATGGCACTCAGGGTGGATGGGATGCGAGCACGCTCGAGTCGGTGCTCACCACGGGCGACAACGCCCCCGTGGTCGTGCCGGGAGATGCCGACGCCAGCCTGCTCGCCCAAAAGATCCAGGGGATCCAGACCGTGGGCATACAGATGCCGCCGGGGGCCCTGATGTCGGCAGAAGAGATCGCAACCGTGGTCGACTGGATCAACGCCGGAGCGCCATGATGAGTCGGGAGAGGTGCCCGATGGAGAGACACGAAGAATCGATGCGAAGGGGAGGGCTGAGGTTTTCGAGAGCGGCAATCCTCGTCGTCGCCGGCGGTGGGATTGCACTCGCCGGCCTGGTGGCGCTGGGGTTCGGCGCAGCGGCGAAGGCCGACGCGACGCCATCGATTCTCCTGCAGACGGCACCTGATCCAGCCGTTGTCTACCCCCGTCAATGCGCCGCCTGTCACGGGTCGGGAGGCGAGGGCGGGACGGGTCCCGACCTCAGGACTTGGTCGGGGAACCTTGAGGAGACCGGCCGCGTCATCGCCGAGGGTGTCGGGGCCATGCCGGCCTTCGCCCATACGTTGGCGCCCGAGCAGATCGCAGTCGTGGCGGGTTTTCTCGATGACCTCGTCGGTGCCTCGACCTATGGGGAGTTCTGTTCGACCTGCCACGGTGAATATGGCGAAGGCGGGGTCGGGCCATCGTTGACACTGAGCGCCTCGACCGACGAGGAGCGGCGGGCGGCGATCAGTGAGGGGATCGGGTCGATGGGGGGCTTCTCGGAACTCCTGAGCCCCGATCAGATCGAAGCCCTCGTGCGCCGGACGGCCGGATACGCGGCGACAGGAGCCACGATCTTCGAACAACAATGTGCCCCCTGCCACGGCACCGCCGGCGAGGGGGCAAGCGGGCCGCCGCTGGCCGGCGTTGAGCTCCTCACCGACGAGCTCTCAGCCATCATCACCGGTGGGTTCGGCGGGATGCCGGCATTTGCATCGACCTTCGAGCCCGGGGACCTGGAGGCCGTGGTGGCCTTCATCGAGGGGCTCGAAGAGCCCCCGGAGCCTTCGACCACGACCACTTCCACCACGATGGTTCCCACGACGACCACCACCCAACCCACCACAACGACGGGCGCCGCTGATCCCGCTGCCGGTGTGGACGTGTATCTGGCGCACTGCGCCGCCTGCCATGGTGAAGATGCCGAAGGCGGGCTGGGCCCGTCCCTGGTGGGTGGCTACTCCGCCGATGTCCTCGGCGCCGTCACCCGCAACGGCAAGGGGTCGATGCCGGGCTTCGAGGCGTTGTTGAGCGATGCCGAGATGGACCAGTTGATCGGGTTCCTGCTGTCCCTGGGTTCCGAGGGCGACGTGCCGGCGCTGCCCGTGCTCGGCGCGGAGGTCTACGCCCAGCAATGCGCTGCGTGTCACGGCGTGGACGGAACGGGTGGCATCGCCAAGTCGCTGCGCACCTCCGTGCTGTCCGGTCAGGAGTTGCGCCGGGCCGTCGAGGAGGGGAACGAGACGATGCCGGCTTTCTCGCGCACACTGACAACCGAGGAACTCGATGCCGTGTTGCAGCACGTGGAGGCCATCCGGTCCGGAGAGTCCTTGGCCCCCGAGCTTCTCGACGGACCAACCATCTACCGGCAGGACTGTGCCGCGTGTCACGGGGATCGCGGTGAGGGCGGAATCGGCCCCAACCTCCAAGGGACCGAACTCAGCGTCAACGAGATCATCGCAAGGGTCTATGGCGGTCATGCCGAGGGAATGCCGGCGTTCGAAGGCGCGCTCGACAGCGCGCAGGTACTCGAGGTCGCCCAATTCATTCGGTCCTTCGAGATCACCGAAGAGGAAGGCGGCGGACTCGGTGCCTTCGCGATCGCAGGCATCGTCGTTGGCGCTCTCGTGGCGCTGGCCGGAGGGTCTGTGGCCATTCGCCGCTGGCGGCGGGCCTGAGACCGTCGGTTTCTCCGAAGCGCCGGTGGCGCGAAGACGCGATGATTGAGGGGCGATGACGCACCGGCGAGGACGCTCCTCCGAACCGGGTCACCTGCTCACGGCGGCAAATCTTCCGTGGCTGGTGATCCTGGTGGTGGGAGCGGGCGCCCTGGTGGCGTTCGTGCTGTCTGGGGCCGGCGACGACCCACCATCCCCCGCGCCGACCAGCACCACGGTCGCCACCACCACGACATCGGGTCCCACGACGACATCGGTCGCGACCACGACCACCACCGAGCCGGTCGACGACGATACCCCGCCCCCTTTCGCCGGGCTCACCCTGGAGGCGCTCGTCGAGGATCTCTTCTTTCCGGTGTACGCCACAGCCCCGCCCGGAGACGAACGGGTGTTCATCGTGCAGCGAACCGGGTTGATCGCCGTGGTCGACCCCCAGCGCGGGCTCCTGGCGGACCCGTTCCTCGACATCCGGGACCGGGTCGACGCCGACGCCGGGATCGAGTTGGGACTCCTGGGGCTGGCGTTCCACCCCCAATATGCCGAGAACGGACGATTCTTCGTGGCCTACACCGATCCGGCCCGCGACTCGGTGCTGGCCGAGTTCACGGTGAGCGATCTCCCCAACATCGCGGATCCCGACACCGTGCGGATCCTGCTCACGGTGCCCCAGGTGGGCCTGCGCCATCGGGGAGGCATGCTGCAGTTTGGTCCCGACGGCTACCTCTGGCACGGGCTGGGTGACGGGGGCCAGTACGACCTCAACCCCCAGAACCTGGCCACACTCCAGGGCAGCCTGCTCCGGATCGATGTGGATGGAGAGCTTCCCTACGGCGTACCGGAGGACAACCCGTTCGCCGGGGGCGGCGGGTCGCCGGAGATCTGGGCCTACGGGCTGCGCAACCCGTGGCGCTTCTCGGTCGACGGAGGCGACGAGCTCGTCTACATCGGCGATGTGGGCCAGGAGCAGTGGGAGGAG
>JBFELU010000089.1:0-8568 GCA_041551965.1 Acidimicrobiia bacterium | reverse complement strand
GGGAGGCATGGTGGAACGCAAGAAGATCTTCTCGGGCTTGCAGCCGACGGGAAACATCCACATCGGCAACTACCTGGGGGCGTTGCGGAATTGGGTGGAGCTCCAGGAGGAGTACGACTGCGTGTACTGCGTCGTCGACCTCCATGCCATCACCGTGCCCCTCGAGCCGGCCGAGTTCAACCGCGACCGCCACGAGGCAGCCAAGGTCCTCCTCGCCTGTGGGATCGACCCCGAACGGTCGCTGTTCTACTACCAGAGTCAGGTGCCCCAGCACACCGAGCTCGCCTGGATCCTGGGGACCATTGCTTCGACCGGGCAGCTGAATCGGATGACCCAGTGGAAGGACAAGGCCGACCGGGCCGGGTCCAACCTGGGCCTGTACGGCTATCCGGTCCTGATGGCCGCCGACATCCTCCTGTTCCGGGCTCATGCGGTACCCGTCGGGGAGGACCAGAAGCAGCACCTGGAGCTGACCCGAGACCTGGCGGTGCGTTTCAACGGCCGATTCGGAGACGAATTCCCGATTCCGGAGCCGATCATCCCCAAGACCGGCGCCCGGATCATGTCGCTGCAGGACCCGACCTCGAAGATGTCGAAGTCCGATCCCGATCCGACGAGCCGGATCCTGGTGCTCGACGACCCCGACTCGATCCGGTCGAAGGTGAAGCGGGCCGTGACCGACTCCGGACGGGAGGTGCAGTACGACTGGGAGGCCAAGCCCGGAGTGTCGAACCTCATCGAGATGCTCTCCCTCTTCACCGGCACCTCGATCGCCGACATCGAGAAGGAATACGGCGACACCGGCTACGGCACCTTCAAGGACGTCGTTGCCGAAGCGATCGTGGACGGCCTCGCCCCGGTTCGCAGCACCTATCGGGAACTCGACGACGCCGAAGTCCAGCGGCTCATGCTGCGCGGAGCCCTGGATGCCCGCACCAAGGCCGAGGGCTACCAGCAGCGAGTTCGGCGCCTGGTGGGTCTGACGGGCTGACGCCCGATCCGGCTCGCCGACCCCCTGGTACGCTCCGCCGAGCCGCCCGGGGAGGACCCATGGAGATCGAGATCGGGATCGGTAAATCGGGGAGGCGCGCCTGGGGCCTCGACGACGTGGCCATCGTTCCCAGCCGACGGACCCGGGATCCCGACGACGTCGATATCTCGTGGGAGATCGACGCCTACCGGTTCGAGCTCCCCATGATGGCGTCGGCGATGGACTCCGCCGTGAGTCCGGCCACGGCGGTGACGGTGGGCCGCCTCGGCGGTCTCGCGGTGCTCAATCTCGAAGGCTTGTGGACGCGATATGAGGATCCCGAGCCGGTGTTCGCCGAGGTGGCGTCGCTCCCGGCCGACAAGGCCACGCGCCGAATGCAGGAGCTCTATCAGGAGCCGATCCGCCCCGAGTTGATCTTTCGGCGGATCGATGAGATGCGGCAGGGGGGCATCACCACGGCCGCCAGCCTCACTCCCCAGCGGGTTCCCGACTATGCGGCCGTCACCGTGGAGGCCGGTCTCGACATCCTGGTGGTGCAAGGCACGGTCGTCTCGGCCGAGCACGTCTCGTCGACGCAGGAGCCGCTCGACCTTCGCGAGTTCATCTCCGGTTTCGATCTTCCCGTGATCGTCGGGGGCTGTGCCTCGTACTCGACGGCGCTCCACCTGATGCGCACCGGGGCCATCGGGGTCCTCGTGGGCGTTGGACCCGGTGCCGCCTGCACCACTCGCGGTGTGCTGGGAGTCGGGGTCCCCCAGGCCACTGCCATCGCCGACGCCGCCGGTGCCAGGATCCGCTACCTCGACGAGACGGGCCGCTACGTTCACGTGATCGCCGACGGGGGCATGCGCACCGGCGGGGATATCGCCAAGGCCATCGCCTGCGGGGCGGACGCGGTCATGCTGGGATCGCCACTCGCCGCCGCGGACGAGGCCCCCGGCCGGGGATATCACTGGGGCATGGCCACCTTTCACCCAACCCTGCCGCGCGGGGCCCGGGTCGAGGTCGGCTCGCTCGGCACGATCCCCGAGATCCTGGTGGGTCCCGCTCACGAGAACGACGGCCGCCGCAACCTCTTCGGGGCGCTGCGGGTGGCGATGGCGACCACGGGATACGCCGACCTCAAGGAGTTCCAGAAGGCGGAGGTCATGGTGGCGCCGGCGCTGCAGACGGAGGGCAAGGCGCTCCAGCGCGAGCAACGCACCGGCATGGCCTGATGGTCGAGCGGGTCTGTGTCGTCGACTTCGGGGCACAGTACGCCCAGCTGATCGCCCGCAAGGTCAGGGAGGCCCACGTCTACTCGGAGATCGTCCCGCGGGACATCACCGCCGAGGCGATCCGCGAGCTGGCACCCGTCGGGATCATCCTCTCCGGTGGCCCCGCCTCGGTGTATGCCGACGACGCATACACGCTCGACCCCGAAATCCTGAATCTGGGCATTCCGGTCCTCGGCATCTGCTACGGCCATCAGGTGATCGCCGCCGCCCTGGGCGGCGACGTGGCTCGCACCGATGCCGCCGAGTACGGGAGGACCGACTTGACCACGACGGGCCGTTCGCTGCTCTTCGGTGATCTTCCCGAGATGCAGGCCGTGTGGATGAGCCACCGCGACGCGGTGGTCAAGCAGCCGCCGGGCTTCATCGTGGCCGCCACGACGACGGCCTCGCCGGTGGCGGCCATGGAGGATCGTCGGCGGGGGCTGTTCGGCGTGCAGTTTCACCCCGAAGTCGTGCACACGCCGCGGGGGCGGGAGATCCTGCAGCACTTCCTCTACGAGGCCTGCGGCGCCAGGCCGTCGTGGACGCGAGTGTCGATCATCGAACGGGCGGTGGCCGACGTCCGGGCCGCCGTCGGGTCCGACAAGGTGATCTGCGGCCTCTCCGGAGGGGTCGACTCGTCCGTGGCGGCAGCCCTCGTCCACAGGGCGATCGGCGACCGGTTGACCTGTGTGTTCATCGATCACGGCCTCCTGCGGGAGAGCGAAGCAGAGCAGGTCGAGGAGACGTTCCGCGCTCACTTCCACATGAACCTGGTGCACGTCGATGCCGCCGAGCGGTTCCTCGGGGCCCTCGCGGGTGTCGAGGATCCCGAGGCCAAGCGGAAGATCATCGGTGAGACCTTCATTCGCGTCTTTGAGGAGGTGGCCGCCGAGCACGCCGATGCCGGCTTTCTCGTCCAGGGCACTTTGTATCCCGACGTCATCGAGAGTGGTACCCGCGATGCGGCCAGGATCAAGAGTCACCACAACGTCGGTGGGCTCCCCGCCGACATGCGTTTCGAGCTCGTCGAGCCGCTGCGAGATCTCTTCAAGGACGAGGTGCGGGCCGTCGGCGAGGAACTCGGTCTTCCCCCGGAGATCGTGTGGCGTCAGCCTTTCCCGGGCCCCGGGCTGGCGGTTCGGATCATCGGGGAAGTCACGGCCGAGCGGCTCGCCGTACTGCGAGCCGCCGATGCGATCATCCTCGAGGAGATCCGGCGCGCCGGTCTGTACCGCGAGATATGGCAGGCGTTCGGGGTCCTCCCGGCCATCCGCTCGGTGGGGGTCCAGGGAGATCAGCGCACCTACGCCTATCCGCTGATCGTGCGGGCTGTGACCAGTGAGGATGCGATGACCGCCGACTGGGCCCGGCTTCCGTACGAGATCCTCGAGCGGATCTCGGCTCGGGTGATCAACGAGGTACCCGGCATCAATCGGGTTGCCTACGACGTCTCATCGAAGCCACCGGCCACCATCGAGTGGGAATAGCCCCTTCTCAAGGGGGTCCCGGGGTCGGTCGATACACGTGGTGGGCCGCGGCATGCCCAGGAGGCCGCCTTGCACGCATACGACGACGACGATCTCAAGGCGCTCTTTCGCGACGAAGTGATGGAGCGTTCCGGCCGGATCGCGGCGGGGTCCGGCCTGCTGGCATCCGGCTCCGCTCCCGACGGCACGTACCTCGATCTGAAGCGGGAAGGCCACACGATCAAGGGGACCGCCCGCATGATGGGCTTCACCGAGATCGGCGATGCCGGACGGTTGATCGAAGAGGTGATGCAGGCCGTCATCGAGAACCGGGCCCCGGCGGGGGTCGCTCTCTGGAAAGCACTGGCTCGGGTGGCCGAGGTCCTGCCGCCGGCACTCGATGGGGCGACCGCCGATCTCGTGACAGCCTGCAGTGCCCTCGATGCGGTCGCGTCGGGGCGGGAACCCGACCAAGTCGATCGCGGAGACGAAGGGGCGACCGTCCATTCCCTGGCGCCGGGGTCGGAGGCGACGCCCGGCGCATCGGGCGATCTCGACGGTCTCCTGGTGGCCCTCGACTCGTGGGCGCACGGTGAGACCGTGCGGGTCAACGCCGCCGAGCTCTTCCGGATCATCAACGACATCTGCTCGCTGCGGATCGACGTGGAGGCGATGGCCAGCCTGATCGACTCGGTCTCCATAGGCGAGACCGAGGAGGAAGAGCGGCTGCGGGCCTCGATCGGCGCGGCCGGCGGGCTGGCAACGGGCCTGCAGGATCGTGCTCTCGAGCTGGCGGCAGCGCCGATGGAGGAAGTCACGTCGACGTTCTCCCAGTTGGTGCGATACGTCGCCCGCAAGGCGGACAAGGAGGTCCGGTTTGAGCTGGTCGGGGATGAGATCGCCGTCGACCGCCAGGTGCTGGAGAGGATCGGCGATCCGCTGCGCCAGCTCCTGGTCAATGCGGTGCGGCACGGGGTCGAGACGCCGGAGGTGCGGGCTGCAGCTGGCAAGCCCCCGACAGCGACCGTGGCGTTGCGAGCCACCATCGAGGACAACAAGCTCCGAGTCGTCGTCGAGGACGACGGTGGCGGTATCGATTGGGAGGCCGTGCACCATACGGCTCGCGAATGCGGCCTGATCGAGCCGGATGAGAACCCCAACGCCGATCGGCTGCGGGCGGTGCTCATCTCGTCGGGGTTCTCCACCGCGGCCCCCGACGACATCGTCGGTGACGGCAGCGGTCTGGCGACGGTTGCCGAGGCCGTGGAGCAGCTCCACGGCAGCCTCAATATCGAATCGGCGGCGGGACGCGGTACCCGGATCGAGATCGTCGTTCCCACGTCGCGAGCGCTGCAGGATGTGGTGCTCATCGCTGCGGCGGGTCAGATCTGGGGTGTTCCCGCACTCGCCGTCGTCGACCGCTTGACGATCGACGACGAAGTCGGGGAGACGGTGGCCTGGCAGGACGGCGAGATCCCGGTGTTCTCGTTCGCCGAGTCGGTCGGCCTCATCGACGAGGAGCCACTGACACGAATCCTCGTCGTCTCCGGCTCGGGGGGACCGGTGGGATTCGGGATCGGGCGTGATCTGGGCGACAGACAGGTTGCCGCCCGCGAGCTCGGGCCCCTCCTCGACGGCGTTCCTCACCTCACCGGGGCCGCCCTCTTGGGGGCCGGAGACGTGGTGGTCATCGTCGACCCGGTGCGTCTGGTGGAACGGGCCCGTCAGGTTCGGGATCTGCCTGATTCGCAGCCTCGAGTCTTGGTCGTCGACGATTCGCGAGGGGCCCGTCAGGTCGTCGGCGGGGCTCTCGGGTCGGCCGGTTTCGCGGTGGCTCTGGCGGCTTCGGCGGCAGAGGCCCTCGAGCTGGTCGCCCATGAGCGGTTCGACGGCATCGTTTTGGACTACGTGCTGCCGGAGATGGACGGTGCCACGCTCGTGCAGCGAATCCGCGATCGCGGGGTCGACGCTCCGATCGTGATGCTCTCGGGGCAGGCGACTTCGCAGGATCAGGCCCGGGCGCTGGCCGCCGGCGCCGATGCCTACTTCGACAAGGACGACGTGCGCAAGGGCGCCCTCACCAGCGTTCTCGTCGAGCTCATGGAGCGCCGCGCCGCCCAGTAGCGCGCTCCCGTGCTCCGGGGGCCCCTTCGTATACTCCCCTCCGGTGACCGAGTCCCCGCTCTTTCGCGATCTCAATCCGGCGCAACGCGAGGCCGTTGCCGCCACCGACGGCCCGGTGCTGGTCGTCGCCGGCGCCGGCTCTGGGAAGACCAGGGTGCTCACCTACCGGATCGCTCACCTGATCCACGATCTGGACGTCTCGCCCTTCACGATCCTGGCGATCACGTTCACCAACCGGGCCGCCGACGAGATGAGGCAGCGCATCGAGCGCCTGGTGGGAAGGGTCGTCGGCGGGATGTGGATCTCCACATTCCACAGTGCATGCGTTCGGATCCTGCGCCGGGATGCTCCCCTGCTCGGGTATCGATCGGCATTCTCGATCTACGACGACATCGACTCGCGGAGGCTCATCGAGTTCTGCGTGCGGGATCTCGATCTGGACCCGAAACGGTTCCCGCCCAAGGCGATCAAAGCGGCGATCAGCAACGCCAAGAACGAACTCATCGACTTCGAGTCTTTTGCGGCACAGGGCTCGGGTCCGTATCACGAGCGGGTCGCCGACGTCTACAGGCTCTACCAGCAGCGACTGCTGGAAGCATCGGCCATGGACTTCGACGATCTCCTGATGATCACCGTCGAGCTGTTCGGCGCCTTTCCCGATGTGCTCGAGTACTACCAGGACCGTTTCCGTTATGTCCTGGTCGACGAATACCAGGACACCAATCACGCCCAATACCGGCTGGTGCAATTGCTCGGATCGAAGCACCGCAACGTCTGCGTGGTGGGGGATTCCGATCAGAGCATCTACGCCTTCCGGGGCGCCGACATCCGCAACATCCTCGAATTCGAACGGGATTATCCCGACGCCCGCGTGGTGATGTTGGAGCGCAACTACCGCTCCACGCAGTCGATCCTCGATGCGGCCAATGCGGTGATCGCACAGAACGCGGCCCGCAAGCCGAAGCGGCTGTGGACCGACCTCGGGGTGGGCGACCCCGTGACGGTCTATCGGGCCGAAGACGAGCACGACGAGGCTGCCTTCATCGCCGAGGAGGTGGGGCGACTCGGCGACGAGGGCGTGTCGGCCTCCGACATCGCGATCTTCTACCGCACCCACGCCCAGAGCCGGGTGATCGAGGAGATCCTGGTGCGCTACGGCGTTCCCTATCAGGTCATCGGCGGACCCAAGTTCTACGAGCGTCGCGAAGTCAAGGACGTGCTCGCCTACCTGCGGGCCATCGTCAACGAGGACGATCAGGTCGCCATGAAGCGGATCGTCAACGTGCCCAAGCGGGGGATCGGGGTCACCACGGTGGGGCACGTCGACCGTTTCGCCGAGGCCGAAGGGATCGGCTTTGCGAGCGCGCTGGCCCGCGTCGAGGAGAACCCCCGGGTCTCGCCCCGGGCCCGGAACCAGATCGACGAGTTCCTCGCCCTCCTCGACGAGTTGCGCAAGCGGGCCGGCGACGGCCCGCGGGCGGCACTCGAAGCCGTGCTCGAGTTGACCGGCTACCAGGTCGCTCTCGAAGAGGAAGGCACCATGGAGGCGCTGGGAAGGGTGGAGAACCTGCGCGAGCTGGTGGGTGTCGCCGAAGAGTTCGAGGCCGCCGGGCCCCTCGGGGGAAGTGGGGAAGAGGATTGGGAGACCCTCGAGGGCGTGCGCAGGCTCGAGCTCTTCCTCGAGTCGGTCAGCCTCGCCACCGACGTGGACGCCCTCGATGAGCAAGCCGGTGCCGTCACGCTGATGACTCTGCACAATGCCAAGGGTCTCGAGTTTCCGGTGATCTTCATCGCCGGCCTGGAGGAGGGCGTGTTTCCCCACATGCGGTCCCTGGGCGATCCGGAGCAGCTCGAGGAGGAACGCCGGCTCTGCTACGTCGGGCTGACCAGAGCCCAGGAGCGCCTCTACCTCTCGCTGGCGATCGCCCGCAACCTCTGGGGGGCCACCAACTACAACACTCCCAGCCGATTCTTGCGGGAGATCCCCGAATCGCTGGTTCAGCAAGCCGAGAAGCGCAAGCGGACCCAGCGGGAGGCGGCGTCGCCCCGGCCGTCGGTGGACGGGAACGAGCTGTCACGCGGCGACCGGATCCGTCATCGCCAGTGGGGTCTGGGCACGATCCGGGAGTTGTCGGGCAGCGGCGACCGGACCGAGGCCGTCGTCGATTTCGACGAGCGGGGGCGCAAGCGATTGCTGGTGGCCTGGGCGCCGCTGGAACGGGTGTAGCGGGTCCCCGTCGAGAACCGACGATCGCGCGTCGGGTAACCTGCCCCGCGGTATGTCGCGGCGCATCCTCATCGCCAAACCGGGTCTCGACGGGCACGATCGGGGGGCCAAGGTGATCGCCAGGGCCCTTCGTGATGCCGGTTGCGAGATCGTCTACTCCGGGCTTCATCAGACGCCGGAGCAGATCGTGGAGACTGCAATCCAGGAAGACGTGGCCGGAGTCGGCCTCTCCGTGCTCTCCGGGGCGCACATGACGCTCTTCCCCCGAGTGGTGCAACTGCTCCGGGAGCGGGGAGCGGACGACGTGGTGGTCTTCGGCGGCGGGATCATCCCCCAGGATGACATCACCGCGTTGATGGACGGAGGGATGGCGGCGATCTTCACCCCGGGTACCCCGTTGAGCGAGATCGTGGCCTGGGTGACCGAGCACATCCCGGACCGGTGAGCCGTCATGGACCTGTTTGAGTTCCAGGGGAAGTCCTTGTTCGCCCGAATGGGTGT
>JBFELU010000088.1:0-9229 GCA_041551965.1 Acidimicrobiia bacterium | reverse complement strand
GAGTTCTACACCCGGGTCATGGATGAGGGCACCACGATGGTGCGGGGTCGCCTGGCCGAAGTGGTCCAGATCCCCGATGAAGGCGAGGGCGGACTCCTGGTGCGGGGCGAGGACACCCTGCTCGGCATCCACCGGGAGATACCGGTCGATCTGGTGATCCTGTGCACGGCAATGGACCCGTCTGCAGGCAGTGAAGAACTGCGCCAGTTGCTCCACATCAGCAAGAGCGCCGACGGCTTCATGCTGGAACGGCACCCGAAGCTCGATCCGGTGGCCACGGCCAACGATGGTATCTATATCGCCGGATGCGCACAGGGGCCGAAGGACATCCCCGACTCGGTGGCCCAGGCGTCGGCGGCGGCCTCCAAGATGCTCGGGTGGATCGCCCGGGGCGAGATCGTCATCGATCCCGTCAAGGCCGAGGTCGACGAAGAGCTGTGCGGAGGTTGCCGCATCTGCAATGCCCTCTGTCCGTACAACGCCATCGAGTGGGACGCAGACCAGAAGGTGGCAAGGGTGATCGAGGCCCTGTGCAAGGGGTGTGGGACCTGCGTGGCGGCCTGCCCCGCCTCGGCCATCACCGGTTTGGGATTCACCGACAAGCAGATCTACGCCGAGCTCGCCGGGCTCCTGGCGGTGTGAGGAGAGCGATGACAGGAAACAATCACGACCCAAAGATCGTGGGGTTCCTCTGCAACTGGTGCGCCTATTCGGGGGCCGACCTCGCCGGAGTGTCACGGCTGCAGAGCTCCCCCTCGCTGCGGCCGGTGCGCCTCATGTGCTCGGGTCGCATCGATCCCGGCTTCGTACTGAGCGCCTTTCGGTCGGGCGCCGATGGGGTGCTGATGGTGGGGTGCCATCCCGGTGACTGCCACTACACGGAGGGCAACTATCGGGCCCTGCGCCGCAAGCTGATGCTGGATCGGGCCTTGGACGGCTTCGGGATCGACCCGAAGCGTCTCCGGCTCGAGTGGATCTCGGCATCCGAAGGCGAGAAGTACGCGCGGGTCTCCTGGGAGATGGAGGAGCAGATCCGCGAACTCGGACCCTTGGAGTTGCAGCGATGACTACCGAGACAATCACCAAGCCGAAGCTCGCCCTCTACTGGGCGGCCAGCTGCGGGGGTTGCGAGATCGCCATCCTCGAGCTGTACGAGAAGGTCCTCGACGTGGCCGATGCCTTCGACATCGTGTTCTGGCCGGTGGCCCTGGACACGAAGTACGCCGACGTCGAGGCGATGGAAGCCGACAGCATCGACCTTTGCCTCTTCAACGGTGCCATCCGGACCTCCGAGAACGAGCACCTGGCCCACATGCTGCGGGAGAAGGCCAAGGTGCTGGTCGCCTTCGGGTCGTGTGCCGCCGAGGGCTCCATCCCCGGGCTGGCCAACACCACCACGAAGGACGCCATCTACGACTGGGTGTATCACCAGTCGCCGACGACGGTGAACCCCGACGGGGTGGTGCCGCTCACGAGCTTCGAGCTTCCGGAAGGAGAGGTCGATCTTCCTGAGTTCTACGAGTCGGTCAGGACCCTGGGACAGACCATCGACGTCGACTACTTCATTCCCGGGTGCCCGCCGGAAGCCCATCAGATCTGGGCGGTGGTGGAGGCGATCGTCTCCGGCGCCGAGCTCCCTCCACCCGGGAGCATCATCGGGGCCGGGGACAAGACGGTGTGCGAGGAGTGCATTCGGGAGCGCGAGGAGAAGCACCTCACCGGGTTCGTAAGGCCGCACCAGATCATCGCCGACCCGGAGCTCTGTCTGCTCGATCAGGGCATCGTGTGCATGGGCCCGGCCACCAGGTCGGGTTGCGGCGGGCTGTGCGTCGGTGCCGGGATGCCGTGCCGGGGGTGCTACGGGCCGCCTCCCAACGTCCTGGATCAGGGCGCCAACATGATGTCGGCCCTGTCTTCGGCGATCGACGCCCATTCCGAGGAGGAGGTTGCCGCCATCCTCGATCAGATCGCGGATCCGGTCGGGACGTTCTACCGATTCGGTCTGCCCCATTCCACGCTCGGGAGGGTCCAGCCATGACCAAGACCGTATCCATCGACCCGATCACCAGGCTCGAGGGTCACGGGCGCATCGACATATTCCTCGACGACGACGGGAAGGTCGAGAACGCCTACCTGCGGATTCCCGAGTTGCGTGGCTTCGAGCGCTTCTGTGTGGGGCGTCCCGTGGAGGAGCTCCCGAGGATCACGACCCGGATCTGCGGGGTGTGCCCGGAGGCGCACCACATGGCTTCGGCCAAGGCCGCCGATGCGGTGTACCACGTCGAGCCGCCTCCGACGGCCGTAAAGCTGCGGCGACTGCTGTACAACACCTTCTATGTGGCCGACCACGCGGTCCACTTCTACATCCTGGCCGGGCCCGATTTCGTGGTCGGGCCCGATGCCCCGGTGGCCGAGCGCAACATCTTCGGGCTCATCTCCAAGGTCGGCGTCGAGGCCGGCAAGCACGTCATCAAGTCCCGGGCCAGGGCCCAGGAACTGGTGAAGATGTTGGGGGGTCGCGCCATCCATCAGGTGACATCGCTGCCGGGTGGGGTGTCGCGGGGTATGAACGAGGACGAGCAGGGGCTGGCAAAGGAGGTGACCGCCGACCTCGTCGAGTTCGGCAAGTTCACGCTTCAGATCCTCGACGACCTGGTGCTGTCCAATCCGGAGTACCTCGAGCTCATCACGGGTGACGTCTATCGCCACGAGACCCACTACATGGGTCTCGTCGACGAGAACAACCATCCCGACTTCTACGACGGCGATGTCCGAGTGGTCGACGACAAGGGTGTCGAGATCGCCCGCTTCAAGCCCGACGAGTACTTGGACCACGTCGCGGAGCACGTCGAGCCGTGGACCTACCTGAAGTTTCCCTATCTCAAGGCAAAGGGGTGGAAGGGGTTCGTCGACGGCAACGACAGCGGCGTATACCGGGCCGCCCCCCTGGCCCGCCTCAACGTCGCCGACGGCATGTCGACCCCGCTGGCCCACGAGCAGTACGAGCGGATGATCGAAACCCTGGGCGGCAAGCCGGTCCACTACACACTCGCCTACCACTGGGCTCGTGTGATCGAGCTCGTCAACGCGGCGGAACTTGCCTATGAACTGGCGAGGGACCCGGAGATCACCAGTCCCGAGATTCGGACGGTGCCCACCGAGACACCGACCGAGGGCGTCGGCGTCGTGGAGGCCCCGCGCGGGATCCTGTTCCACCACTACGTGACCGATACCGAGGGGATCGTCGAGAAGGCGAACCTGATCGTCGGCACGACCAATAACTACGCCCCCATCAACATGTCGATCAAGAAGGCCGCCAAGGCACTGGTCGACAGGATGGGCGGGTTGTCGGATGGGGTGCTGAACATGATCGAGATGGCATTCCGCGCTTACGACCCGTGCTTCGGGTGCGCCACCCACTTCCTCCCGGGTCAGATGCCGATGGAGGTGACGCTCTACGACGCCGCCGGCGAGGTGGTGGATCGGATTGTGAGGAACTGACGACGGGCTCCCTGTTGATCCTCGGGCTCGGCAACGACATCTTGCGCGACGACGGGGTGGGTTTGGCGGCGGCCCGCCGGGTCGCCGAGTTGCTCGGCGAGAGGGCGGATCTCTCCGAGGCGGCGGTCGCCACTGTCGACCTGTTGCAGGAGATGACCGGCTACGACCGGGTGGTCATCGTCGATGCCTTCATGGATTCAGACCTGCCTCCGGGAACGACCCTCCGGGCGACGCCGGACGACCTCCCCGACGGCTTCGGCTACCGCTCCTTTCACACACTCCCGTTCAAGGAGATGCTGCGCCTCGGTGCCGAGATCGAAATGCGGCTTCCCGACCAGGTCGTCATCCATGGGATGGTCGTCGACGATGCCGCCACCTTCGGGGAGGAGTTCACGCCGCCGGTGGCCGCGGCCTGGGAGCGATGGGCAGCGGCCATTGCCGAAGAGGAGGCGGCGCGGCTCTAGGCCGCGTCGGGATCGGCCATCCGGGCCCGGGTGGCGAGCAGCTCGGAGGCGCGTTCGGGGTCCAGGACGTCGAGGATGAAGCCGCTGTGTACCAGCACTGCCGCCCCGGCCCGGAGTTCCTCGGTGGTCATGACGCCGACCTCGGACTTTCGGTCGCCGAAGTCGACGACGGCGTACGGCAGCTCGGCCGATCCCCCCACCTCGGCGACGATTCCGATGGCACCCAGGCACATGGCGACAACGTACCGGGCGCGTCCGCCGTGGGATAGGGGAGAACGGCACCTCATAGACTCGGTTCGTGTCCCGGGTCGCCACCATCGATTTCCACGTCACCTCTGAGTGCAGCCAGGAGTGCGCCTACTGCTGGGGCCCGCAGTCGATCGATGCGGTCGATACGGCCACCGCCGAGGCGATCATCGACAAGATCGCCGCCGTGTCGGCGCGACGCATCGTCTTCACCGGGGGGGATCCGATGCAGCGCCCCGACATCGGCCGGCTCATCCGCCGCGCCGCGACCCGGGGTCTGGAAGTGGCGCTCTCCACCACCGGCGACGAGTTGAGTGAGGGCTTTCTGGCGGAGTACGGCGACGAGATCGTCTTGGTGTCGTTGCCGCTCGACGGATCATCGGAGGAGGTCTCCGCCCGGACGAAGAAGGAGGGCCACTTCGGGGTGGTGATGCGAGCACTCGACGCGCTGGCCGCTCACCCGCAGATCGACGTCAAGGTGGCGACCCCGGTCACTTGCTACAACGTCGATGATGTCTCCAACATCGTGGCGCTCCTCGAGGATCTTGCCACCCGGATGGAGAACCGCGTCTTCTACAACGTGTTCCAGGCCTTTCCCCGGTCGATGGATCCCGACGTGGCATGGGACGAGCTGGTGATCACGGGCGAGGAGTTCGGCGCGCTACGGGCCGGGGTGGAAGCCGTCGGTCACCGAATCACGATCAACTGGCTCACCCATGAGACCCTCGACAAGCTCTACGTGATGATCTTCCCCGACGGACGCCTCACCGTCCCGGTGGGACCGAGCTTCCGTTTCTACGGCTCGTTTCTCGAGATCGACGACCTCGATGCCGCGCTGGAGCGGGCTGAGTTCGACTCGGCCAAGCATCTTCGGCACGCCGACGGCTGGTCCCGGGGATGAGATCGGGGGCCCCGGTCGGGGCCCCCGGATCTCCTTGTGGGAGGGAGGCGGGAATCTAGATCGGCAGCCCGCGTCGTTGATGGGCCATCTCGGCCCGGGCCCGGTGGAGGACGCCGCGGGCCTCGGCGAGGGTCCCCAACGGGGCACCGGCGTTCCGCAGCATCTCGTACTCGAGGCGGGCGTCGACAAGACGCCGGTAGGCGACGTCGAAGGGGTGATCGGTCCGGAGGGCGATGGTCTGGGGGCTGATGGTGGTCGTCATGAGCGGTATCTCGGTCATATTCGACCATAGATTGAACGGCATAGCGACCATATCGTCGGCAGAATATGGGGTCAATAATCGCTTTCTGCTTAAGAGAACAAGGTAAGATGGCGATAATGCCTGCCAAATAGGTGCTCGACTGCCCGAGATGGGGCGTGCCACCTTCAGGAGTGTGATTTTCTGTGGAACTCGACGACATCGATTGGTCCATCCTCGATCGACTTCAGCAGCAGGGCCGGATGGGCTTTCGGGAGTTGGGCCGGGTGGTGGGCCTCAGCGCTCCGGCGGTGGCGGCCAGGGTCAGGAAGTTGGAGGCGGCCGGGGTGATCGCGAGTTACCGAGCCGTCGTGGATCCCGAGCGTCTCGGTCTGCGGGTGCTGGCTTTCGTAAGTATCAGCGTTCCCGGGGGGCCGGACGCCGACGACGAGGTGATCGCCGCCGCCTGGGACATCCCCGAGATCATCGACGTGTACCGGGTGACCGGCACGGAGACCTACCTGCTGCGTGTCGTCGTGCCGGTGGTGCACGACCTGGAGCGGGTATTGCGTCCGCTGTGGAGATTCGGGGCGACCACCACGAGTGTGGTGATGTCGGTTCCGATCGCCGACCGGCCGGTCACCCGAGAGATGGTTCCCTGATCCCGAACCAATCGAAAAGGGCCTGGGGCCACTGCTCCGGCGTCACCGGTTCCTCCGACCATTCGCCGGCGGTCCGGATCTTGAGGCAATCGTGCAGGAGGGTGACGCGGTCCGGCCCCCCGTCGATGAGCCGGGTGGCAAACGGTCGCCGGGTCCAACCGCGCTCCGGGTTTGCCTGGAGTCGCCGTGATGCCTCGTCGAAGTCGCTCGTCGTGTGGGGCCGATGGTCGAAGCGGTAGAGGGGCCGCGGGTTCGGCGCAACCTCGAGGAGAGTGGTGACCTCCTCGAACGTGAACCCGAAGGTCCCGGTCCCCCCGTCGTGGGGTCCCGGATCGTCGAGGGGAAGTGGTCGAATGAAGCTGTCACCGAAGCCGACGTCGACGAGGTAGGGACGATCCAGGTCGACCCGGATGCTGAGGTGATCGGGCCCGGGGTCCACGATCCCGTCGAGGAGCACGTTCGCCCCGATCCTGGTGACGTCGAAATCGAGTGCCTCCAGGAGGGCGGCGAACGCTCCATTGAGTTCGTAGCACCAGCCTCCCCGACCTTCGTCGATGATCTTCGGGACCGACCGGTCGACACCGGTCGTCACGCCCCGTCGGAAGAACACATGGAGGTTCTCGAACGGCACGGCGGTGAGGTGGGCCCGTTGCAGGGCTTCGAGAGTCTCGGCGTCGTGGGTGACCCGACCGGGGAAGCCGATGCGATTCAGGTAGGCGGTGACCCGACCGGGCTCGAGCATCAAGTCGAGCGGGAGACCAGGTCGGTGAAGCGATCGACCTCGACGGAGCCGATCGTCAATCCCACGAGGTCGAGAGGAAGGTCGTCGAGGCTGCGGAACCGGACGCACGACTTGCCCATGTCGAGCCGTTTCCCGGTGGCCCGGTATTCCTCTTCGAACGCCTTGCGGGAAGCGTCGTCGGCATACACCGGGGTGAGATACACCGCCATGTGATGCTTCTGGGATGCCAGCGCGGCATACATGAGCGGCTTCCCGTTGTAGGTGTCCGGGTAGGTGTCCAGTGGGACCTGGTAGGTGATCATTCCCCAGTTCATCACCTCTTCGTACCCGTCGGGGAGATGGTCGAGGATGACTTCCCGCACGGCCTCGAGCGCCTGGCGCCGATCCTCCGGCAGTGAGGCCAGGTATTCGTCCACGGTGGCGACGTCGCTGCGCACGGCTCCCCTCCGAGTCGGCCCTGCATCGTACCGGGGCCGAACGCCTCTGGCGGAGCCGGGGGTCGGTCGACATGGTGGTGGCATCGGTCCGGGGGTGAGGCTGAGGCATCGATTGGCAGCGATCGGGCTGGTGGTGGCGGTGGTTGCCGCAGGTTGCGGCGGTGAGTCCGTCCAGACGACCGAGGTTCCGGTCCTCGAGTGCCCCGAGCCGATCCCCATCGCAGGTCCCGAAGATCTCATCTCGGTGCTGGTCGGCACGGACTGGCGGTGGGTCGGGCCCTACTCGTCCGGGGGTCTTCCGGTGACGCCCGACCTCGTGGTCGCGGGTGAAGTGACCATCGAAGCAGGCGATGTCCCCCTCCCCGAGTCCTGTGTCGAGGCCGATGACTGTCTCCACGAAGTCGCCTTCTTCGATAGCTCCTTGGACGGGGTCATGGCCGACGGGCCGTCGGCGGCGGATTGGATCGGGGGGTACGGCCGGCTCACCATTTCCGACACGACGGTCCGGCTGCGGCCCACGCTGGAGGACACCCATCCCGGACCGTACAACTCGGTTCCCACGGTGAGCGTGCTCGCTCCGTGCGGCTCGGCATGCTCCGACGGTGCCGCACTCTGTCCCGCCGATGGGGCTTGCTACGGGACCGGGGGCACTCCGAGTGCGTTCTGTCTCTTCTGTGAGGGCAAGGGCGACCGCGAATGTGCATGCTCGGCGGAGCCCGGCTCGCTGCCCGACGGCACCCGATGCGAGTTCTACTTGTCGGGCGACGTGATCTGTACCGGCGAATGCCGCGACGGCGTCTGTGTCTCTGAAGGTTGTTGAAGACCCATCGGACCCCTCAGATGGCGGTGCCCGCCTCGGTCCGTCGGTGTACCGACACTCCTTCTCGGTTGGCGATGGTGGTGACCCAGTAGAAGACGATCACCATGCCCAGCACGACGTAGGTCCAGACCGCGTCGACCATGCCGAGGAGAGTTCCGGTCGCCAGCAGCATGAGCAGCACCAAGGCGGAGATGTTCTCCCGACGGATGAAGGCGCCGTCGAGGTCGGCATCGACGAGACGACGCCCCCACGCGGCATAGGCGAAGGTTCCCGCGTTGGCGGCCACCGCCAGGAAGAGGCTCGATCCGTACACGATCGCGGCCAGCCGCTCGTTCCAGTTCTTGGTGACGAGGGCCGAGGTGAACGGGGTCACGGAGACGGCGAGCAAGAAGAGCATGTTGAGGAACAGAAGCGTGCCGTCGGCGCCCCTGATGTGCCGGAACACCGTGTGGTGGTACAGCCACAGCAGGCCGACGATGAAGAAGCTCATGAGGTAGGCGAGGTACTCCCGCCATTCGCCTCGCAGTTCGGGCCACAAGCCCTCCGAGTCGCTGATCTCCGCCACGACCGGCACGGTCAACTCCAGGATGAGCAGCGTGATCACGATGGCGATGACGCCGTCGGTCAGGGCTTTGATGCGATCGGTGGAGAAGGCGGGGACCCGGTCGTGCATGGCGTTCCTCCCTCGGCGCGTGGCGGCATCGTAGGTCAGCCTCCTCGGCCGGGCAGGCCGGAGACCCCTGAGGGGTTGAGCCGGACCGCCGTGTAGTACACCCGGGCGGTCGTGTCGCACCCGACGCGAGCCAGCAACGGCAACGCGGCGCACCGCTGCCGCATGTCGTGGAGGAAACCGGCGTCGACCCGGTCCTTGTTGTCGATGTGCCATGTCGGCGTCGGAATATCGTCGATGGCCTTCAGGTTGCGCCAACCGAAATCGTGGCGGCCACAGGCCAGAGTGAAGTCGAAGGGTCCGGCGCCCAGGACCGGCGCCGAGCACCCGTCGCTGGTCCAGTCCAAGTAGCCAGGCCTGGGAACGGTCGGGTCGGAGGGCGGAGACGGTTCCCGGAACGCGCCCTCAAAACCGTCGGTGCCACCCAACGGCAGGTTGAGGTGGAGATCGATCTGGGTGCAGTAGGTGGCGATCATCACGCCGCCGCGGACCTCGTTGAGACCGGTGTCGGGGACCTCAACGCAAACCTCGGCGGCCGGCGGCGGGGG
>JBFELU010000087.1:0-9419 GCA_041551965.1 Acidimicrobiia bacterium | reverse complement strand
GGTGTCGGGCGTGTCGGGGACGCTCCGCAGCGATGCCGGTCCGGTGGATGTCCTTCGGGCGACTTTCCCTCACGGCACCGTGAGCGGGGCACCAAAGGTGCGGGCGATGGAGATCATCGATGAGTTGGAGCCGGTGGCGCGCGGACCGTATGCCGGAGCGGCCGGGTACATCGACTTCTCCGGCAATCTCGACACCGCGATCGCATTGCGCACAATGGTGACCGACGGTGCGACGGCCTGGGTGCAGGCGGGAGCGGGTGTGGTGGCCGACAGCGTGCCCGCGTCGGAGTGGGAGGAGTGCGTCGCCAAGGCTGCTGCGGTCCTGGCGGCCATCGGAACCGCCGGGGAGATTTGAGATGCCTGACTCATATGGGAATGTGACGGCCGAGTACCTGGCAATTCGCAACGCGGCCGGCGTGGTCTCCGGTCGGCGAGAGATCGTGTGGGTCCGGGGAAGCGATGCGGTGACCTTCCTCGACGGCCAGCTGAGTCAGGACGTCGCCGCGATCGCGCCGGGGGAGGTGGCTCGTTCGCTGCTGCTCGAGCCGCGCGGCAAGCTGCGGGCCGTGCTCTGGGTGCTGGCCGGCGACCAAGAGGTCGGGCTGGTTGCCGACGTCGATCGCGGCGGTGTCGTGCTCGAGGACCTCGAGCGGTTTCGTTTCCGGGTCGAGGTGACGCTGGAGATCGAGGAGGCACCGATCGTCGAGGTGTGGGGCCCGTCGGCCGAACGGGTGCTCCAAGCTGCAGGGATCGAGCCGCCGCCGGGCTGGGCCGCCTCCGGCGGTGTGACGGCGGCCCGGATTCCGCTCGGGGTCCTCCCGAGGTTCCTGTTGACCGGGGTCGGCGAGGAGGCCTTGGTGGCGGCGGGGGCGACCCGCATCGGGGCTCTGGCCGCGGAATCGGTGCGCATCGAGGCCGGCGAGCCGGTGGCCGGCACCGATGTGGACGAGTCCACGATCCCCCAAGAGTCGGGTCTGGTCGAGGAATCGGTGTCGTTCACCAAGGGCTGCTTTCTGGGACAGGAACTGGTGGCCCGCATCGATGCCCGCGGCCACGTCAACCGCCGCCTCCGCGGCATCGTCCTCGCCGAGAACGTGATTCCGCCGCCTGGCTCCGAGATCGTGTTCGGCGACGACACGGTGGGCACGCTGACGTCGGTCGCCGAGTCGCTGACGCTGCGGGCCCCGATCGGGCTTGCGCTGGTGCGCCGCGAGGTCGAGCCCGGTGCCGAGGTGACCATCCGTTGGGGCGATGTCGGTGCCCCGGGGAGGATCGAGGAACTTCCTCTCGATGATTTCGCTCGCCCTTAACACTCTTCGAACGCCACGGCCCGATCATCGGGTTCGAAGGAGGCAGAGATGACGGCCCGGGGAACGGTCCTGCTCATCGAGGACGAAGAGGCGATCGCCGACCTCGTCCGGATGTACTTCGAGCAAGAGGGTTTCCGGCTCGTGCATTGCTCCGACGGTGAATCGGGGCTCGATGCCGTGCGGGATCGGAGCCCGCGCGCCGTCCTCCTCGACATCGGTTTGCCGGGCATGGACGGCATCGAAGTGTGCCGCAAGATTCGCTCGAAATCGGACGTCCCGGTGATCATGCTCACTGCCCGCGACGACGAAGTCGACAAGATCGTGGGGCTGGAGATCGGCGCCGACGACTATGTGACCAAGCCGTTCTCGCCGCGCGAACTGGTGGCCCGGGTGAGGGCCGTGCTGCGACGATCGGAGGAAGGGCCGAAGGCGCCGGTCGTGATCGAGATCGGTGGCTGGTCGGTCGACAGCGGGCGGCGTGAAGTCCGGACGCCGTCGGGGGAAAGCGTCCGCCCTACGGCTCGGGAGTTCGATCTGTTGTGGTACCTCGCCGAGAATCGGGGGCTGGTGCTGTCGCGGGCGCAGATCCTCGAGGCGGTGTGGGGCTACGACTACTTCGGGGAAACCCGGACCGTGGACGTGCACGTTCGCCAGCTCCGCAAGAAGATGGACGGCATCCCGATCGAGACGGCGTGGGGTGTCGGCTACCGGATCGCCGACTAGATGCGACGCCGGTTCTTCTGGGGGTTGGTGACCGTGGCGGTGGCCGTCCTGGCGATCGGGGGCGGCGCTGCGGCGCTGCTGATCAACCGGTCGGTGGAGGAATCGGTCCGGACCGAGTTCGCCCGCCAGGCCGATGCCACCGCTCGGGTGATCGAGGCGAACCTGTCGCGTCCGGCGCGGGGACCGCAGTCGGCTGCGATCGGCGAGATTCTGGCGGTGGCGGCGCTGATCGGGGGTCACGACTACGTCGAGGCGGCACGTATCCGACCCAACGGGACGGTGGAGGCAGTAGGCATCAGTCAGGACCTGATCGCCCAGATCCCCGGCGGGCTCGTCGACCTTCCCCCGCGCATCCGGTTCGAGGCGGAGGTGGAGGGCGAGCGGATCTCTGCCTACGCGTTCCCGGTGCGCCTGGGGGTTCGGAACACGATCGTCGTGGCGATCGGCACCAATCTCGATCTCGTCCCGTGGCGGGACGTGGTGGCGCGGTTCCTGTGGGCGCTCGGTTTGGGTGTCGTGCTCGCCGCGCTCCTCGCCGGCTGGTTGGCGCGAGCTCTCGGCCGGCGCCTCGATCCCCTTCGGGCGGCTTCACGCCGCGTGGCCACCGGCGACCTGGCGGCCCGGGTCTCCCTCGATCGGTCGGACGAGGTCACCGAGGTGGAGGGTGCCTTCAACGAAATGGCCGATCACCTCGAGGCGGCGCGGACTCGGGAACGGGAGTTCCTCGTGAGCGTGTCGCACGATCTGCGAACGCCGCTGACGACGATCGGCGGGTACAGCGAAGCGATCGGCGACGGGCGAGTGGCTTCCGACGATCTGGCGAGGGTGGCGTCGGTCATCAAGCGAGAGTCCGACAGATTGCATCGCCTGGTCGAGGACCTCATGCTCCTCTCTCGGCTCGAGGCCCGAGAGTTCACGCTTCGGCCCGAACCGGTCGACCTGGCCGCTCACCTCAATGGAGTGGCGGAGGCCTTCCGGGAGCGAGCCGCGGCCGCCGGGGTGCAGCTCACCGCCGAGACCCCGCAGATCTCGGAGACCCTCGTCGATCCGGACCGCATCGCCCAACTTGTGGGCAACCTCCTCGAGAACGCCCTCCGCTACACCCCCGAGGGGGGCCGGGTGGCCCTGGCGGTTCGCGAGGAGGGGGGGATGGCGCACATCGCCGTCGCCGACTCGGGCCCGGGAATCGAGGCGGACGACCTTCCGCGGATCTTCGACAGGCTCTACGTGGCTCAGCGCTACCGGCCGGTCCGGCCGGAGGGAAGCGGCCTGGGGCTCTCCATCGTCAAGGAGCTGGTCGATGCGGTGAACGGGACCATCGAGGTGGAGAGCACCCCGGGCATCGGGACCACGATCACCGTTGGGATACCACTCGAGGCCGCGGCGGGGTGATCGGCGGCTCCGCCTACGATGGCCGCCGTGTTGGAACCGATCGTTGCCGAGGCGCGTCGCCGAGCCGCCGTGGCGGCGGAGCGAGCCACGGCCTGGCGCCGGGAGGCTCGCGCCGCGGCGCCAACCCGTGATTTCTCGGCGGCTCTCCAGGGCCCGGGGCTCAGCGTCATCGCCGAGGTGAAGCGCCGTTCTCCTTCGGCGGGCGACATCGCGCCGTCCCTTGACCCCGCCCGCCTGGCCCGGGAGTACGCCTCCGGGGGCGCGGCGGCGCTCTCCGTGCTCACCGAGCCGGCGTTCTTCGGCGGCTCGACCGAGGATCTGGGGGCCGCCCGCAACGCCGTCGACCTCCCGGTCCTGCGCAAGGACTTCGTCGTCGATCCGGTCCAGGTGTGGGAGAGCCGGGCCATCGGCGCCGATGCCGTTCTCCTCATCGTGGCCGTGCTCGACGATTCGGCGCTTCGCTCCGCCCTGGAGGCGGCGGACGAAGCCGGTGTGGGGGTCCTGGTGGAAGTCCACGACGAGGCAGAGGTGGATCGAGCGATCGGCTGCGGGGCGCGCATGATCGGGGTGAACAACCGCGATCTGAGCACCTTCGAAGTCGACGTGTCGCGAGCCGAGCGCATGAAGGACCTGCTTCCGGCCGGCATCGTGACCGTCGCCGAGAGCGGGGTCACCACCCCGGAGGGAGCGGCCCGGATGGCCGCGGCCGGCTACGACGCCGTCCTGGTGGGGGAAGCGGCGGTTCGCGCCGCCGATCGAGCGGGGTTCATCCGCCGGATCGGGGGCACCGGATGACGTGGATCAAGTTCTGCGGGATGACCCGGCGGACGGACGTCGAGGCGGCGGCGGCGCTCGGGGTGGACGCCGTCGGCTTCGTGACGTTTGCCGGCTCGCCTCGGATGGTGACCGCGACGAAAGCCGCCCGGCTCGGCGAGGGAATGCAAATCCGCCGCTTCCTGGTCACGGTGGATCTCGGGCCCGAGGAACTGCTCGAGTCGGCCGGCCTCGCCGGGGTGGACGGGGTGCAGCCCCACGGGAGGGATTCGGCTGTCGCGGCGTCGGCCGCCCGGCGTGCCGGCTTCGAGGTTCTCTTCCCGGTGCCGGTCACGGGACCGATCGACTTGAGCGACGTCCCGGTCGGGGTGATGCCGATCCTCGACGTGGCCGATGCCGGCCGGCACGGGGGGACGGGCCGCGCCTTCGATTGGAGACTCGCGGCCGGCCTCGGGGTCGATTTCGTCCTGGCGGGAGGCCTGCGGCCGGAGACGGTCGCCGAGGCGGTGCGCACCGCGACACCCTGGGGGGTGGACGTTTCGAGCGGGATCGAGCATGCTCCGGGGATCAAGGATCAACGGCGGATGCGCGAGTTTGTGGAGGCGGTGCGATGAGGCTGGATCGGCCGGATGCACGGGGCCGATTCGGCGACTTCGGGGGCAGGTTCGCACCCGAGACGCTGATGCCGGCCCTCGAGGAGCTGGAGACGGCGTTCGGGGAGGCCTGGTCGGACCCCGCATTCCGGGACGAGCTCGATGGGCTGCTGGCAGACTTCGCCGGCCGACCGACCCCGCTGTACGAGGCCCGCCGGCTGTCGGACGTCCTGGGGTGCCGGGTGTTGCTCAAGCGGGAGGATCTGCTGCACACCGGGGCCCACAAGATCAACAACACGATCGGGCAGGCGCTCCTGGCGAGGCGGATGGGCAAGCCCCGCATCATCGCCGAGACCGGGGCCGGACAGCACGGCGTGGCGGCCGCCACCGCCGCGGCGCTCCTCGGCATGGACTGCGCCGTCTACATGGGAGAGGTGGACATCGAGCGACAGGCGCTCAACGTCTACCGCATGCGGATGCTGGGCTCGGAGGTGATCCCGGTGACCTCGGGGGCCGGCACCCTCAAGGACGCCGTGAGCGAGGCGATGCGCGACTGGGTCGCCACCGTCGAGGACACCCACTACATCATCGGGTCGGTGGTCGGCCCTCACCCCTTCCCCTGGATGGTGCGGGAGCTGCAGCGGGTCATCGGTGACGAGACGATCGCCCAGCTGGGGTCTCGGGTTCCCGACGTCATCGCCGCCTGCGTGGGGGGCGGCTCCAATGCGATGGGGATGTTCTACCCGTTCGCCGGGACCGGGGTCGACCTCGTCGGGGTCGAGGCGGGTGGCCACGGCCTCGCCAGCGGCGCCCACGGCGCCTCGCTCGTCGCCGGGACGCCGGGGGTGCTTCACGGCAGCCGAACGTTCTTGCTCCAGGACGACGAGGGCCAGGTGCTGGAGGCTCATTCCGTCTCGGCCGGCCTCGACTACCCCGGGGTGGGCCCCGAACACGCCTATTTCAAGGAGGCCGGGATCGCTCGTTATGTCTCGGTGACCGATGACGAGGCGCTCGAGGGCCTGGATCTGCTGGCGAGGACCGAGGGGATCATCCCGGCGCTCGAGCCGGCCCACGTCATCGCCTGGATGGCGCGGGACAAGGCCGAGCTGGCGGGAAAGACGGTGGTCGTGACGCTGTCGGGGCGCGGCGACAAGGACGTCGAGCATGTGGCCCGGATTCGGGAGGACGCCTGATGAGTGCGTTCGCCGGTATGTTCGAGGGCGTCGCCGGGGAGGGCCGGGCCGCCTTGTTGCCGTATCTCATGGCGGGCATTCCCGACCCGGGGGCTTCGGTGGAGCTCTTTGAGGCAATGGCGTCGGCGGGAGCCGACGGCTTCGAGGTGGGGTTGCCCTATGCCGACCCGTTGATGGACGGACCGGTCATCCAGTCGGCCGGGGCCCGCGCCCTGGCACAGGGCACGACCCTCGACGTCGGGCTGGCGATCCTGGAGCGGGTTGCGGCGAGGACCGGGCTTCCCTGCGCGGTGATGACCTACTCGAACCCGGTCTTCCGGGTCGGCGAGTGGGAGTTCTGCCGCCGCATCGCCGACGCCGGGGCCGAGGCGCTGATCGTGGCGGACCTTCCGGTCGACGAGGCCGAAACGCTGGGGGCGGCCGCCGCCGACGCCGGGGTGGGACTGGTCCTCTTCGCCGCGCCGACCACTCCCGATGAGCGGCTGCGGCGGGTGGCCGACGCCCGCCCGCCGTTCGTGTACGGGATCGCCGAGCTGGGCGTGACGGGTGAGCGCAGCGCCGCGTCGTCGCGGGCTGCCGACCTGGTCGCGAGGCTTCGGGGAGTCACCGATCTCCCGGTGGTGCTGGGGGTGGGGATCTCGGGACCGGAGGCCGCCGCCCGGGCGGCGGCAGTGGCCGATGGGGTCATCGTGGGATCCGCGGTCGTGCGGCGGGTGCTGGAGTCGGCCGATGCTGCGACGGCGGCTGCGGATCTGGGCAAGTTCGTGGCCGACCTGGCCGAGGCGGTGCGTCGCCGATGACGGACTTCATTCGCGTCGCCGGAGCCCAGGTGAATCTGACCGTCGGCGATCTGGAGGGGAACAGCGAGCGGATCCTGGAGGCGATGGAGTGGGCCGAGGAGGTCCAGGCCGACGTGCTGCTGCTCCCCGAACTGGCCGTGACCGGCTATCCGCCCGAGGACCTCCTCCTGCGAGACGGGTTCGTGGCCGGCAACATCGAGGCTCTGCACCGGATCGCATCGAAGGCGGGGGAGACCGTGACGGTGGTCGGCTTCGTCGATCGGGCGGCTGGGACCGGCCCCGCCCGCGACGATGCCGGTCCGAACCGGCTTCACAACGCGGCCGCGCTGTTGCATCAGGGTCGGGTTCGTGGGGTGTACCACAAGGGCCTTCTTCCCAACTACGGGGTGTTCGATGAAGACCGGTACTTCGTGGCCGGGGCTCGACCGGCGGAGCTGTGGGACATCAACCAGGTCGTGGCCGGGGTGTCGATCTGTGAGGACATCTGGGTCGCCGACGGCCCGCCGGCCGCCCAGGCGGGTGCCGGGGCCGACATCCTCTTCAACATCAACGGTTCCCCCTACCACGTCGGAAAGGGGAGGGAGCGAGAGGCGATGCTCTCGAAGCGGGCCGCCGATGCCGGCATCCCCCTCGTCTACGTGAATCTGGTCGGGGGTCAGGACGAGTTGGTGTTCGACGGCCAGAGCATGGCGTTCGACGGCAACGGCGCCCTGCTCTACCGCGCCCGCCAGTTCGAGGAGGAGTTGTTCTGGCTCGACGTGCCCCTTCCCGAGGAGACGAGGCCGGACGTCGAGGCGGTCACGGTGAGCCGCGGCGATCTCCTGGAGGGGGATCCGGAGCCGATGCCCGAGCCACATCCGCCGTTCGACGAGGACGAAGAGGTGTACCGGGCGCTGTGCCTGGGGCTCGGCGACTACGTGCGGAAGAACGGCTTCGAAGGCGTCCTCGTGGGGTTGTCGGGCGGGATCGATTCGGCGCTGGCCGCCACCATCGCCGCCGATGCGCTGGAACCGGACCGCGTCTGGGGGGTGGCGATGCCGAGCCGCTACTCCTCGGAGGGCTCTCTGACCGACTCGCGGGCGCTGGCGGAGAACCTCGGCATCCGCTTCGACGAGCTGTCGATCGAGCCTCCCTTCCGGGGGTTCCTGGAGGCACTCCAGGAACCTTTCACCGGCACGGAAGAGGGCACGGCGGAGGAGAACCTCCAGGCCCGGGTCAGGGGCGCCATCCTCATGGCCCTGTCCAACAAGTTCGGCCACATGGTGGTCGCCACCGGCAACAAGTCGGAGCTGGCGGTGGGGTACGCCACCCTCTACGGCGACATGGCCGGCGGCTTCGCCGTCATCAAGGACGTCTTCAATACCCAGGTGTATCGCCTGGCCCGGTGGCGCAATCGCGACAGGGAGGTGATCCCGGCGGCGATCATCGCCAAGCCCCCTTCGGCGGAATTGCGCCCGGGACAACTCGACACCGATTCTCTGCCGCCGTACGAGACGCTCGATCCGATCCTGGAGCAGTACGTGGAGCGGGATCTCTCGCCGTCGGCCATTGCCGGTGACGGCTTCGATCCCGAGATCGTGGAGCGGGTGGCGGCAATGGTGGATCGCAACGAGTACAAGCGCCGTCAGGCCGCTCCTGGGGTCCGGATCTCGACCAAGGCCCTGGGGCGGGATCGACGGCTTCCGATCACCGACCGGTACCGACGGCGCTGACATCGCGCGTTCTAATCCACTACCCTGAGTGGTGGCTGAGAGGGAAGGGCGATGGGTCGCGTGGTGGTGATCCTGTTCGTGCTGGTGGCGGTGGTGATCGGGTTCGCGCCGGCGTGACCGGGGTGGCTCTTGTCGGCGGTGGTCGGTGCCGAACTCCGTGACGATGTGCCGACTCCGATCGCGGTGGGGATCGTCGTGGGAGCGCTTGCCGCGGAGCGACCCTGCGCTGCCCTCAGGACAAGGCAGGTCGGCGGCACAGGCCGGGTCGTGAGGGCGGGCGGAGCCCCGCTAGATTGCGGATCGTGACCGAAGAGATCGAGGAACAACAGGAGCGGCACCCCGGGTACTGGTGGGACCGGTTCACCCGCTACGCCCCCTACGGAGTCATGGCCGGATGGCTCGGGGCCATCGCTCTCGTCGCCATGGCCCGGATCCGGCCCTGGAACGAATGGGAGTCCTGGCGACGATGGTTCTCGGCCGGCCGGCGGGGTTGGGAGTTGCTGATGCCCGGACTGCTCCTCGCCGCCGCGGTCACGGCCTTCGTGTGGGCCCAGCCCCTCTGGAAGAGGGACAAGGGATGGTCGCCTCGGGTCGTCGGCTTGGCGCTGCTCGGAGTGGCCGCCGGGGCCACCGGGGCTGTGTGGGGCCTCTACACCTTGGGGATCCGGCCGTTCGGCTCGTGAGCCGCGGCCCTCGGTAGCGATGAGGCCATGCTCCGGGTCCTCGGAGACCAGAGCGCACGACACCAGCAGGGTCACGCAGACCCCCGACGTTCATCGGGTTCGAGATCGTTGTGGTGGTACCGGGTTGGGGACTCGAACCCCCACGGGCATTCGCCGTGCGGGATCGGGGTGAGTCCGTTGTGGTGGTACCGGGAGGGGGACTCGAACCCCCACGGGCAAAAGCCCAACGGATTTTGAGT
>JBFELU010000086.1:0-10026 GCA_041551965.1 Acidimicrobiia bacterium | reverse complement strand
GTCTGCGACCGGCGTGGCGATGACGCGCAACCCCACGACCGGGGATCCGTCCCTCGAGGGCGACTACCTCGTGAACGCCCAGGGTGAGGACGTCGTGGCGGGGATCAGAGCCACCAAGCCGATGGAGGAACTGGCCACCGAGATGCCCGAGCTCTACCGGGAGTTCGCCGCGATCGCCAAGAGGCTCGAGCAGCACTACCGCGACATGCAGGACATGGAGTTCACCATCGAGCGGAACAAGCTCTGGGTCCTCCAAACCCGCGACGGCAAGCGAACCGCCCAGGCGGCGGTTCGCATCGCCGTCGACCTCGCCGACGAGGGCCTCATCTCCGAACGGGAAGCCGTCATGCGGGTGACACCCGATCAGGTGGACTTCTTCCTCCATCCCCAGTTCGATCGGGCCTCCCTCGAGGAGGCCACGCTCGTGGCGACCGGTCTCAACGTGTCGCCGGGTGCCGCGGTGGGAGCCATCGCCTTCGACGCGGATCTCGCCGAGCGCTGGACCGAAGAGGGCAAGAAGGTCGTCATGGTGCGGCCGGAGACGAAGCCCGACGACGTGCACGGCATGCTGGCGGCCGAGGGCATCCTGACCAGCCGGGGAGGGCGAACGAGCCACGCGGCGCTCGTCGCTCGTCAGTTTGGGAAGCCCGCAGTCGTGGGCGTCGCCGAACTGGAGATCGATCTGCAAGCTCGCTCGATGACGGTCGATGGGCGTGTCATCGCCGAGGGCGATCGGATCTCGATCGACGGCACGACGGGCCGGGTGTTCCTGGGCGAGCTCGACACCGTGGTACCCGACATCGACGATCCGTGGCTGATGAGGCTGCTCGCCTGGGCCGACGGCGCCCGTACGCTCGGCGTCAGGGCCAACGCCGATTATCCGGTCGACGCCGAACGGGCCCGGCGATACGGGGCCGAGGGCATCGGCCTGACCCGGACCGAGCACATGTTCTTCGAGACGGAGCGCCTACCCCACGTGCAGCGGATGATCATGACCACCGATCCGGGGGAACGGGAGGCCGCACTCGCCGCCCTGCTTCCCCACCAACGGAAGGACTTCGAGGGCCTGTTTCGGGCGATGGACGGCCTCCCCGTGATCATCAGGCTCATCGACCCTCCGCTACACGAGTTCCTCCCCGCCAAAGACGATCTCGTGGACCGCCTCATCGAACTGAAGATCGCCGAGGCGGCCGGGCAAGACGTCGCCGACGAGCTGGCGGAGGTCTCCCGGGTGATGAACCGGGTCGGGACGCTCCACGAGGCGAACCCGATGCTGGGCACCCGCGGGGTCCGTCTCGGCATCATGCTGCCCGAGCTCACCCGCATGCAGGTGCGGGCAATCTTCGAGGCCGCATGCGCAGTGGCCCGGGACGGCGTCGACGTCCACCCCGAGGTGATGATCCCCCTCATCAGCCACCACAATGAACTCAGCCGCCAGCGCGACGTTCTCGAGGCCGAGGCGAAGGCCGTGATGGCGGAACAGGGACTCGAGATCGACTACATGTTCGGCACGATGATCGAGATCCCTCGGGCGGCCCTCACCGCCGACCGGGTGGCCGAGTTCGCCCAATTCTTCTCGTTCGGCACCAACGATCTGACCCAGACGACGTTCGGGATCAGCCGGGACGATGCCGAAGCCGGGTTCCTCGTCTCCTACCTCGAGGAAGGAATCCTGGAACAGAACCCCTTTGCGACGATCGACCGGGATGGGGTCGGCGAGATCATGCGGATCGCCGTGGAGAAGGGCCGGGCCACCCGCCCGGGTCTCGAGGTGGGGATCTGTGGAGAACACGGCGGCGATCCCCAATCGATCGCTCTCTGCCACGAGTTGGGCCTCGACTACGTCTCCTGCTCGCCGTTCCGGGTGCCGATCGCCCGGCTGGCCGCCGCCCAGTCGGCGATCCTTTCCGACACTTAGGGTCGAACAACCCGCCCTTCGGGGACCTTCGCCCCTCGCCACCGGCCGCCCGGAGCGGTGACACTGGGGAACAGCCGTGAGAGAGGCGGCGTGGCCGGCACCGTGGCGATCGTGCTCCATTCGGGGACCGTCGACAAGCTCCGCGCCGCCGCGACCCTGGCCACCGGAGCCGTGGCCATGGGGCGTGAGGTCCGCGGCTCGAAGACCGACATACCCGCCTGGACCTCCAAGGCGGGACATCGCCTCCTGGCGGTCGAAGACGAGGAGGGCTACGCCCGATTCGTCGTGAGGACGGAACGCTGATGGCGGCCGCCGAGATCATCATCGTCGGCGGCGGCGTGGCCGGGGTCCACACCGCCAACCTCTTGGAGAGGCGACTCCGCCCCGGGACCGCCAACATCAAGATCGTCGATCTCGGTGGGCTCCACATCTTCCAGCCGGGTTGGCTCTACCTGGCACTCGACCGCGCCAACTCCCGCTGGCTGATCAAGGACATCCGCAGCCTCATCAGGCCCAGTGTCGAGCTCGTGGTGGACGAGGCGACCCGGCTCGACCCGGCGGCGGGCAAACTCCACCTGGCCCGGGCCGGTGCCATCCCGTACGACTACCTCGTGATCGCCACCGGGGCCCGCTTGGATCGCACCGCAGTTCCCGGGCTCGCCGAGGGCACCCACGATTTCTACTCCATGGCCGGTGCCGAGCGGCTGCGCGAGGCGCTGCGGACTTTCCGGGGCGGTGACATCGTCGTCGGGGTGGCGGGGATGCCCTACAAGTGCCCACCCACGCCGGTCGAGTTCGCCTTCCTCCTCGACGACTACCTCCGCAAGAGGGGGATCCGGGACGACAGCCGAGTGCGTTACCTCTCTCCGCTGAACCGGGTCCTGCCGGTGGAGTCGGCGTCCCGGATGATCGAGACGATCCTCACCGAACGAGAGATCACCATGTCGTCTTTCGTGAACATCGAGCACGTGGACCCGGTCGCCCGCCGCCTCGTCGCGATGGAGGGCGACACCTTCCCCTACGACCTCGCCGTGCTCGTTCCCCCCCACCGCGGCTCGAAGCTGGTCGAGGATTCTGGGCTGGGAGATGCCGGCGGCTGGGTTCCCACCGAACCGACGACCCTCAAGGTGAAGGGCTACCGGCGTCTCTTCGCCCTCGGGGATGCCACCGATCTCCCAATCTCGAAGAGCGGCTCGACGGCCCATTTCGAGTCCAAGGTGGTCGCCGAGCAGATCACCGCCGACGTGGAGGGCCGCGACCCCGATCCCGACGTCGGCACCCACGGCGGCAAGGTCACCTGCTTCCTCGAGGTGGGTCGAGGGAAGGCCACGATCCTCGTGTTCGACTACGAGTCACCCCCAAGGATCCACCGGCCCTCGCGGCTGCTCCACTTCGCGAAGTGGGCCTTCAACCGGGCCTACTGGATCACGCTCCGTACCGGATTGGGGTTCAAGGCGGAGTGGATCCTGCGCCGGCTCTGAAGCATCCGGCGGCTCGACGCTAGGCGACGCCGAGCACCGACGAGGGACCCTTCGGAAACATCGCATCCACCAGGGGCGCGGCAAGCCGGCTCTGGATCCGGCAGTCGGCGCGCGAAGCGGCCAGCTCGAACACCGACGAGGAGCCGAACAACAGCCGCAAGAAGGTGAGGTCGGGAAACAACAGGTCCCCATCTTCCAGGTGTTCCGGTTCCCAGGGCTCCACCTCGGCGAGCCGGCCCCCGATCAGACGAAGGCGGACCCCGGAGGTGTAGAAGGACAAACGAACCTCTCCGCTGTGCGCCACAAACGGTCCCCCGGCGAGCCGGCCCTCGATCACGGGCGCGACGTGGCGGATGAACCCCGCCACATCGGGGACCCGCAGGTACCAGGCATACCCTTCGACGGGATGCAGCAGGTGAGGCAGGACCCGTGCCGCGGGATGGTCACCGCAGGCAAGCCGGATCTGGTGGGCGCCACGGGCCTCGGCCACCGGCGCCAGCCGCCGCAGCACACTCGGTGCCACCTCTCCCCACGAGACGCCGGGTGCCAACTCGAACACCGTCACCCACAGGCTCCCCCGCCACACCCCCGGCACCGTCACCACCATCCCGACGGGCTCTTCTTCCCTCTCCACCACCCAGAGCTCACGCACGTGAGAGCCCCCGGCCGTCCGGCCTCCGAGTTCGAATCGCCAGAGCTCCTCGTCGAGTTCGGTGACGACGAGGAAACGTTCCATACCCGACCGATAGGTCGCGGTGAGGAACGGCGCATCGTCCTCACCGGCGATCCGAAGCGAGCACGGCTCCTCTTCCGGGGCCGGGGCCAGGCCTCCGAGCGAAGTGGCGTGCCCGCTCACCAGGTCGAGGGCCATCTCGTATCCGAATCTGCGGTAGAACCAGGGGATCCCGGTGATCGCCTGGGCCAGGTGGCCGGCTCCGGCACTCCAATCGTGAGCGATCTCCATGAGGGCACCGGCCAGCCCGCGGCGCCGCCAGTCGGCCCTGGTCCCGACGATCTCGGGTCGACCCACACCGAAGGGGATGCCCCCGTAGGTCCAAGTCTGCGGAATGAGCGCCGTCGATCCGATGATCTCTCCGGATCGATCGTCGACGGCAAACGCAATCATGCGGCTGTCGAAGCGGGGGTGCGGCCGCTCGATGAGGTCCCGCGCCCAGATCGAGGCGGGCACATCGGGTCCACCGTCGTGGTCGGGGAACACGTCGAGCACGAAGGCCTCCAGGGCCGCTGCGTCGCCGGGCTCTCCGCACCGGAGCGTCACGCCCTCGGTGAACGGCCGGGGCAGCGTCACGTCGTCCGCAGTTCGGACGACGGAATGTCCTTGCGGCTCAGCAGCCACCGCTGCGGGACCGGCCGGACCCGCATTCGGAGGTCGACCACCCTGACCCCGCGACCCGGCTCGAAGACCTTGACCGGGTTGAGGTCGAACTCGACGATCTCGGGAAGCTCTTCGACCATGGCGGAGAGCCGAAGCAGCGTCTCCTTGAGAGCCGGCACGTCACCGGCCGGCCCACCCCGGTAACCATCGAGGAGCCGGGCCGACCTCACCTCTGCGATCATCTCGTCGACGTCGACGTCTGTGATCGGATTGATCCGGAACGCCACATCACCGATCAATTCGACGAACACCCCCCCGAGCCCGAAGGCAATGAGCGGGCCGAACGAGGGATCCTCGGTCATCCCGATGATCACCTCGTGGCCACCCCCGACGAACTCCTGGACCAGGGCGCCCTCGGCGTCGTCGACGACCCCGGTCACCCGATCGAAGGCCGCGCCCACGGCCTCGTCGCCTTGGACGTCGAGGACTATGCCGCCCACATCCGACTTGTGCAGGGCGCTGGCGGCGACGACCTTGAGCACCACCGGACCGCCGATCTCTTGCGCGGCCGCCAGCGCATCTTCCCGGCTCGAAGCAGTCCGGGAAGCGGCTCTCGCGATGCCGTAGGCGTCGAGCACGGCCTCGGCCTCAGCGGGTTCGAGCCACCCTCCCTCGGGACCGAGTCGCTCGAGGACCCCATCGATCACCCGCCGGGCGCCGTCCTCGTCGGTGTCGGAGAAGGAGACGATCTGGCCCTGCTCCCGCCCCCGCCACTCGGCATACCGGACCGATCGGGCCAGGGCTTGAGCGGCCGGTTCCGGGAACGGATAGGTGGGGATCCGGACTCCCTCGTCGACCGGTCGAGGCCGCGAATCGATGTCGGCTTCCATGAACACGGCGAGCACCGTCTTGCCGACCTGCTCGCCGTCGACGACCCCCTGGACTGCAGCCTGCACCTCGGCCAAGGCGCCCGGAGTGGTGGGGATGAAGATGACGATCACCGCGTCGACCTCGTCGCTGGCAACCAGATCGGCGAGGCATTGCCGGTACTGCTCCGGCCCGGCGGAGGCGATCATGTCGACCGGGTTGCGCACCGCCGCCTCCGGAGCGAGCCGGGAGCGGAGACGCTCCTGCAGGTCGGCCGAGAACTCGCGCACCTCCAGACCCTCCGATTCGAGCGCATCGACGCACAGGATCCCCGGACCCCCGGCGTTGGTGAGCACGGCGACCCGGCGTCCGCCGGGAAGCGGCTGATTGGCAACCAGCGAAGCGATGTCGAACATCTGCCCGAGGGTGTCGACCCGGATCACCCCCGTCTGCCGGAACAGAGCCGAGACGGCCACCTCGACGCTGGCCAGCGCCCCGGTGTGGCTGCTGGCGGCCCTGGCCCCCGCCGAGGTCCTTCCCGACTTCACGGCGATGATCGGCTTCTTCTTCCCGATCCTCCGGGCTATCCGAGCGAACCGTCTCGGGTGCCCGAATGACTCGACGTAGAGCAGGATCACGTCCGTGGCCGGATCGCCCTCCCAGTAGAGGAGCAGGTCGTTGCCGCTGACGTCGGCCTTGTTGCCGACTGAGACGAACGACGAGATGCCGATGTCGAGTTGGCGGGCGTAGTCGAGAATGGCAATGCCGAGTGCCCCGCTCTGGGAGGACATGGCCACATTGCCGCGCGGGGGGAATGCCGGAGCGAACGTGAGATCGAGACTGACCGCCGGATCGGTGTTCAAGAGACCCATACAGTTGGGGCCGACCATCCGCATTCCGGCATCGCGAACCGTCGCAAGGAGCCGGTCTTCGAGTTCTGCCCCCTCGTCGCCGGTTTCGCTGAAGCCGGCAGAGATCACGACCAGCCCTTTGACTCCCTTCTCGACGCACTCGTCCACCACCGGTATCACGACGTGGGCCGGCACCACGATCACCGCCACATCGACCGGGTCGGGGATGTCGAGCACCGACCGATAGGCGCGCACCGACCCGACCACCGGGCTGCTCGGGTTGACGGGAAACACTGCGCCGGCGAAGTGGGCATCGAGCACGTTGCGCATCAGCCGCCCGCCGATCGATGCGGGGTCCCGGCTGGCCCCGATGACGGCGACGCTGCGCGGGTAGAAGACGGGAAGGAGCGAGGCGGCCACGGCCCGTTGCTCCTTGTCGGATTCGACTCGCCGCGCCTCGTCGGAGAGCTCGACGGGGAATTCGACCGTGTACATCCCGTCGCCGACTTCCCGCTTCATCCGATAACCCGACCCCCGGAACAACCGCATCATCTGGTAGTTGTCCGAGAGCACGAACGCTCGGAATGCCTCGACCCCATCGTTGCGGGCGTAGTTGGTGAGGTGGCTGAGGAGCTGGCTCCCGATGCCCCTGCCCTGGTGAGCGTCCTCGACGGCGAACGCCACCTCGGCGGTCGCGGGCTCCTCGGGCAGCCGGTCGTACCGCCCGACCGCCACCACCTCGGAGCCGACGAGGGCGACGAAGGCCATCCGATCGTGGTAGTCGAGCCGGGTGAAGTAGCTCAGCTCTTCGGCGCTGAGATCGTCCTTGTGCCGGAAGAAGCGGTGGTAGACGCTCTCGCGACCCATGCGATGGAACATCGCGTGCACCGCCTCGGCGTCGTCCGCCCGAACGGGCCTGATCTGGGCGATGCCGCCGTCTCGCAGCACCACGTGGAAGTCGTACTCGGCGGGATAGGCCACCTCGGCTCCTCCGTCTGCCGGTTCGATTCTGGCACCTCCGCGCCCGCTCCCTCGCGGGGACACTCGACGATCCCCCCGGGGGGAGCGGGTGGCGAGTACCGGTGCCCCTCCCGAGGCCGGAGGCGGCCGATCGCCGCCGTCAGGGCGAGGGGCCCCACCCCACATGGTCGCCGGGCGCCACCGGGACCGGTCCGGCACCGGACGTGACCGACTGCACCCAGATACCACGACGCCCGTCGCTCGCCGTGCCCGCGTAGGCGAACGCATCGGAATCGGGGGACCACGCCGTTTCACTCCGGGCGTACTGATCGAAGAACGGCACGTAGGCGCGTAGATCGAGTCCGCTGGGCACGAACGGTGGGTACTCGGCTGCCTCGCCGTCCTCCCACACGCTCCAACGGACCAGACCACCCTCGGCGACTTCGAGTGAGAGGAGCCGCCGACCGTCCGGGCTCCACTCGAAGGTGAGCACCCGTCCCCGGGAGGCCGTCGCGACCTCCCCCGTCTGCAGATCGAGCACGCTCAGGATGCCGGGGGCCGCGGTGGGAACCCGCTGCAGGGACGCCTCGATGGCCCCGACCGAGGTCACCAGGTAGGCGATCCGATCGCCGGCCACGTCGAAGGCGATCGATCCATCGAACTCCAGCATCACCTCGACGTCGTCGCCCTCGGGATCCTCGACGACCAACTGGGAACGAACCGGCCCCACCGCGGCGTACACGATGCGGTCCCCCACCCAGGCCGGGGCCTGGAACGTTGCCGGCACGGCGTCGATGACCCTTTCGATGGTGCCGTCGATCTCCTGAATCGCGAGACGGTTTCCGCCCACCATGCTGACGATGCGGTCGCCGTCGGGGGACCAGTCGAAGAAGAACGGCTGACCGAAGTCGAATGGAGCGGCCGTGAGCGCGGTGCCGACCTCGATCATGGTGGCGCTGATCCCACCACCGCTCCGTGTTCCCAACGCCAGCAGGCGATCACCGGTCGGGCTCCACGAGAGGTAGAAGGGTGCGGCCTCGAGTGCGACGCTTCGTCCCCCGCTCACGTCGTGCCCGGCAACGTGGAGCAGAGCCCCGCCGACCCCGGCTTCGACCCAGGCCAGCTCGGTGCCGTCGAGGGACCAGGTCGGCTGCCGAAGCACGAGGGCGCCGTCGGCGCGACCCAGATAGACGCGATCACTTCCGTCGGCGCGAACCGTGAACACCGCCCCCGATCCGTCGACCACCGCCAGCCTGCCGGTCTCGATCGCATCGCCACTGCAGGCGGCGATCAGCAGACCGATCGCCAGGCCCGCCACTCGAAGCGCTACGGGTCGATCTCGCAACTCACCACCGGATCGTCGAATGCGCATGTGTCGGTCCCGGGACCTCCGTAGAGTGCGTCGAGGCCCCCGTGCCCACGGAGTACGTCGTCGCCTCCCCCGCCCCTCAGTTCGTCATCCCCGCTTCCGCCGCGGAGTTCGTCGCTCCCGGCCTTTCCGAAGAGGGTATCGGCACCGGCCTGTCCGATCAGCAGGTCGGCGCCCTGCTGGCCGAGGATCAGATCTGCGCCGCCGCCTCCACGCACGGTGTCGTCGCCCCTCCCGGCGCACACCACGTCGTCGCCTCCCCGACCCCAGATCTCGTCGTCCCCTCCACGGGCGACGATGACGTCGGGCCCAGGAGTCCCGACCAGGACGTCGGGGCCGGTGGTGCCGACCAGCGTGGCGGGGAGCCCCTGGCATGTCTTGCCGGCGACGAGGCCGGTCGTCTCCGCGATCCATCCGGCATAGGAGGCGGTTCGGGTGTAGACGCCGGGGAAACCGGCGTCGGCGCAACCCTCGCCCCAACTGGTGATGCCGACGTGCAGGTAGCCGCTCCCATCCCACACGAACAGCGGGCCGCCCGAATCCCCCTGGCAGGTGTCACGTCCCCCCGACGGGAAGCCGGCACACACCATGGTGTCGCCGAAGAACTCACTCCCGTAGGAGGCCCGGCAATCCGCGTTCGATTGGATCGGCACGTCCGCCTCCCGCAACTCGTCGGGGAAGGCGGGCGTGCCGGGTGGCTCGCCCTCGGTCTGGCCCCATCCGGTCACCGTGGCGATCGTTCCCGCCGCAAAGGCTGCCGCATCGGATTCGCGGGCCCAGGCGATCGGGACACCGACCGAGGCCGGTGAAGCCAGCCTGAGAAGGGCGATGTCATTCTCGAGCGTGACGTCGTCGAATCGGGGGTGGAGGATCGCCTCGGCAACCGCGATCCGCTGGCCGGCACTCGAGGTGAGGTCGTGACGTCCGACGATGATCTCGAAATCGTCGGCTCTCACGGTCTCCCCGAAGCAATGGGCGGCGGTGATCACCCACGTGTTGCCGATCAACGCCGCTCCGCAACGGAGCGAGGTCGAACCCGACCACACCAGCGCCGCCATGAACCCGTACTTGCCGGGCGGATCCACCTCCGTCCCACCGACGATCCTCACGGATGGACCGGACACGTCGTCCTCGGCCCCCAGGGCGGGAGCCGCCACCAACCCCAAAACGATCACGACGATCGACAAGCGGCGAATCACGGGGCACCACCCTAGACGACACACCGGCGTCGGCGGCAGACGGCC
>JBFELU010000085.1:0-10114 GCA_041551965.1 Acidimicrobiia bacterium | reverse complement strand
GTCCACCACCAGAGGGCTCACCCCCTGGATGTCGAGCACCGGCCTGAAAGCCAATTGGCCGGTCGTGCCCACCGCCGCCAGCGCCCGGTCGCGGTCGGTGACTCCGGGCAACTGAACCTCGATGCTGCGGTCGTCGACGACGGCGATCTCCGGCTCCTGCACGCCGCCCAGGGCCTCGATTCGGCGTTCCATGATCTCCACCGCATTGTCGAGGACACCCGGGTCGGTTCCATCGGGTGCCTCGAGGACGACCGAGAATCCCCCCTGGAGATCCAGGCCCAGCTTGGGGGTCGCTCCGGTGCCCAGCACGGCGGCGAGCGAACCCCAGGCGAGGGCCAGGGTCACCACGACCAGGACGAGGGCGTTACGGCGGGTCATCGTGTCGCTACTCGACGGGCGGTGGCTGCATCTTGTCGGCGAGGGCGCGCCGCACCACTCGGAGCCGCCCGCCGCCCTCGACCTGCAGGACCACGGTGTGCTCGTCCATGTATTCGATGGTGCCGATGATGCCGCCCACCGTCTGCACCTCGTCGCCGACCGCGAGCGAGGACACCAGAGCCTGATGACGCTTCATCCGGGACCGCTGGGGGCGAATCAGCAGGAAATAGAAGAGGCCGCCCATCACGGCGACCCAGAGGATGATCGTCAACCACGGGCTGGCCGAGGTCGACGCGTCGGTTTCCTGCGCAAGGATGGTGAGCATTGGTCCTCCGTAAGCCGGCTCGTGAGAGCGGCGCATCGGCAAAAGCCGGCACATCGTAGTCGCGCTACGAGCTTCCGGAGGCGCGAGCGGCCTTCACCGATTCTCGGTAAGCCTCGAACCCCCCGGCGGCGATGGCGGCCCGGGCACCCTCCATGACGCCGAACGTGTACGTCAGGTTGTGGATGCTCAGCAGCCGGTGCCCCAAGAGTTCGCCGGTATTGCGAAGATGCCGCAGGTAGGCGCGACTGTGGTGCAGGCAGGTGAAGCATCCGCAGTTCCTGTCGAGCGGCCGGTCATCACTCACGAATTCGGCCCTCTTGATGGAGAAGTCACCGCTGCCGGTCAGCACCTTGCCGTGCCGGGCCAGCCGGGTCGGCCACACACAGTCGAAGAGATCGCACCCCCTGGCCACGGCGTCGAGGACTCCCTCCGTGTCACCCAGCCCCATGACATACCGGACCCGGTCGGGAGGCAGGTGTGCGACGGTCACCTCCAGCGTCGCGTTGCGTTCGTCGGCCGACTCCCCCACCGACAACCCGCCGATCCCGAAGCCGGCGAACCCGAGCTCGGCCGTCGCCTCGGCGCTCCGGGCCCGCAGCTCCGGGTCGACCCCGCCCTGAATGATGCCGAACAGCCCCTGATCCTCCCTGTGGTGTGCCGCCAGGGCGCGCTCCGCCCACCGCAGTGACCGCTCCATGGCATCGGCGACGGCCTCCCGGCGGGTGGGAAGACCGACGAGGTGATCGAGCACCATTGCCACATCGGCTCCCAGCCGTTCCTGCACCTCGGTCGCTCCTTCCGGAGTCAGCCGCACGGTGGAGCCGTCGTAGGTCGAGCGGAACGTGACACCCTCGTCGTCGACCTGTGGGTCGAGCGAGAACACCTGGTAGCCCCCGGAGTCGGTGAGGATCGGCCCGTCCCACCCCATGAAGCCGTGGAGCCCGCCCCCATCGGCGACGACGTCGGCCCCGGGCCGGAGCATGAGGTGATAGGTGTTGGCGAGCACCATCTGGGCCCCGGCTTCGGTGAGGTCGCGGACGTCGAGCGCCCGCACCGATCCCCGGGTCCCCACCGGCATGAACGCCGGAGTGGCGACCTCGCCGTGGGGGGTGGCCACCACCCCGGTTCGGGCCCCGGCGTCGCGGACCCCGGCCGTGAAGGTGACGGCGTGGGTCATCGCTCCACCAGCATGGCGTCGCCGAACGAGAGAAACCGGTACCCGCGTCGCAGCGCCTCTTCGTAGACGAGCCGCCACCCCTCGCCCATGAAGGCGGCCACCAAGACGATGAGCGACGAGGACGGGAGATGGAAGTTGGTGATCAGCACGTCGACCACCCGGAACGAATACCCCGGGGTGATGAACAAATCGGTCGAGCCACCGGTGGCCCGCAGCACCCCCGTGGAGGCGGCGCTCTCCAGGGCACGCACCACCGTCGTGCCCACCGCCACCACCCGGCCGCCCCGCTCACGGGCCACCCCCACCGCGGTGACCACGTCGTCACCCACCCGGAACCGCTCCGTGTGCATGGCGTGGCCTTCGACGTCCTCGGATGCGATCGGCCGAAAGGTGTCGAGCCCGATCTCCAAATCGACGGCGACGACGCCGATACCGCGCTTCTCCAATCCCCGCAACACGCCCGGTGTGAAGTGCAGGCCGGCCGTCGGTGCGGCCGCCGATCCCGGGTCGGCCGCGAACACCGTCTGATAGCGCTCCGGATCGGCCAGATCGCCGGTGAAGTAGGGCGGGAGGGGTACTTGGCCGGTCCGCTCGATGGCCGCCTCGAGGTCCTCGCCATCGGTCTCCAAGACCACCACGGCCCGCCCCCGATCGGGATCGCTCACCAGCCGCCCGGTGATCCCCTCGAAACGGACCTCGGTGCCGGCGCGCAACCGTCGAGCCGGACGCACAAGCGCCTCCCACCGGCCCTCGCCGAGCGGCGCCAGCAGCAGCATCTCGACCCGGCCGCCCCAGGGATGCTTCGACCCGATCAACCGGGCCCGGCGCACCCGCGTCCGATTGACGACAACGACGTCGGCGGCGGCCAGCAACTCCGGAAGGTCGGCGAACCGGCGATCCTCCATCCCCCCGGCCACGAGGAGACGCGAGGCGTCGCGCGGCTCGACCGGGCTCTGGGCGATGGCGGCCTCAGGCAGCTCGTAGTGGAACTCGGCGGTCTTCACCCCCACAGTTTGACACCGGGCCCGGACGCGACCCGGCCCTAGAGGAGCTCGCCCTGCCCGGAGGGGTCCTCTTCGACGCCCAGGTGCCGATAGGCCAGGGCCGTGGCCGTCCTCCCCCGGGGGGTGCGCTGCAGGAATCCGATCTGGAGCAGATACGGCTCGTAGGCGTCCTCGACGGTCTCCGCCTCCTCCGACACGGCAATGGCCAGCGTGGACAGGCCCACCGGGCCTCCACCGAACTTGAGGACCACGGCCTCGAGGATCGACCGGTCGACCCGGTCCAGTCCGATCTCGTCGACCTCGAACACCTCCAGGGCCCGTCTCGCCGTGGGCCCGTCCACCATGCCGTCGCCGCGCACCGCGGCGTAGTCGCGCACCCGACGCAGGAGCCGGTTGGCGATCCGGGGGGTGCCCCGGCTTCGTTCGGCGATCACGGCGGCACCGTCGGCATCGACGGGGACGTCCAGGATTCCGGCCGAACGGTCGACGACCGAGTGAAGCTCCTCGGGTGGGTAGTAGGGGATCCGCGCCACATACCCGAAACGGTCGCGCAGCGGCGGGGAGACCCGCCCGACTCGCGTCGTCGCGCCCATCAGCGAGAACGGGGGCAGGTCGAGCCGGATCGACCTGGCTCCGGGGCCCTTCCCGACCACGATGTCGAGCTGGAAGTCCTCCATCGCGGTATAGAGGACCTCTTCGACCGCCCGCGGCAGGCGATGGATCTCATCGATGAACAGGACGTCTCCGGCCTCGAGGTTGGACAGGATCGCCGCCAGGTCCCCGGCCCTCTCCAAAGCCGGTCCCGAGGTGACCCGCATCTGGGCCTCCATCTCGTTCGCCAGGATCCCGGCCAGCGTGGTCTTGCCGAGGCCGGGCGGACCGCTGAACAGGACGTGATCAACCGGCTCGCCGCGCCCTCTCGCCGCTTCGAGCAAGATGGCCAACCGCTCCTTGAGATCGGCCTGACCGATGAACTCGCTCATCCGGCGCGGGCGCAAGCCGGCCTCGAATACCATCTCCTCGGCGCTGAGGCGGCCGCTGAGCACGCCATCCTCCCTCATCGACCGCCGAGCCTCTGCAGGGCGGCGCGCAGGAGGTCCTCCACCTCGCCGTCGTCGGGGCTGAGACCGGCCAGGGCCTCCCGGATCTCGACGGACTGGTAGCCGAGCCCTTCCAGGGCCGCTCTCACCTCGGCCAGGCCGCCGCCCGCCACCAGCTCTCCGTCGGGGAGTTCGAGTCGGGAGCGGAGATCGAGGATCAACTTCTGGGCGCTGCGCTTTCCGATGCCCGGCACCACGGTGAGCGCATCGGGATCCTCGGTGAGCACCGCCTGCCGCAGCTCGACGGGGGTCATCGTCGCCAGCACGGCGAGAGCCAGCTTGGGTCCGATGCCGCTCGCCCCCAACAGGATGCGAAACAGGTCCCGCTCCTCGTCGGCCCCGAACCCGAAGAGGGCCAGCTGGTCCTCCCGAACATGGAGGTGGGTGTGCACCACCACCTCCTCCCCCACCGCGGGCAGCTCGGCCAGGCTCCGGGGCGACATCGCCACCTCGTAGCCGACGCCGTCGACGTCGAGGACGGCGGCGTCGAGGCCCTTGGCCGCCAGTGTGCCTCGCAAACGGCCGATCACGGGGAGGCCCCCTCCACGGCCCGCCGCAGGGGGGCCGCCTGCAGATGGCAGATCGCCACGGCGAGCGCATCCGACGCATCGGACGGCCGGGGAGCAGCGTCGAGACCGAGCCGCTTGGCCACCATCCGCTGCACCTGCTCCTTGGGAGCGGTCCCCGAGCCGGCGACGGCCATCTTCACCGCCGACGGTGTGTACTCGAACACCTCAAGGCCGGCGCGAGCACACGCGAGGAGGACGACCCCCGAGGCCCGGCCCACCGAGGTGGCCGTCTGCAGGTTGCGGTTGACGAACACCTGCTCGACGGCGGCCGCCTCCACAGGATGTTCGGCGATCACCGCCTCGAGGTCGGTGGCCAACTCCACCAGCCGCTCGGCCACCGGCCGGTCGGTCGGGGTGCGGATCACCCCGGCGGCAACGGCACGGAACCTGGTGCCGGAGACGCCGAGCACCCCATACCCGGTGACGGAGAGGCCGGGATCGATACCGAGAACGTACATGTGTTCGATAGGTTAGATGGTGAGCCCGACACCCACCAGGATCGGCTTCCGGCTGCCCCTAGCCGGCAACCGCCGCCAGCACCTCGTCGCTGATGTCGAAGTTGGCGAAGACCGCCTGGACGTCGTCGAGATCCTCGAGCGCGTCGACGAGACGCAGCACCTGACGGGCGGCCGCCTCCTCCACGGGAACCACGGTGGAGGGGAGCTGGGTGACCTCCCACGTGTCGACGGCGATCTCGGCCGCCTCGAGGGCCTCGCGCACGACCTTCAGGTCGGATGGGGCGGTCGTCACTTCCCATTGCTCTCCGGAGGCCACCACGTCGTCGGCTCCGGCCTCGAGCGCCGCCAGCATCACGTCGTCCTCGGCACCCGAGACGAGGAGATAGCCCTTCTGCTCGAATAGGTAGGCGACCGACCCCGGCTCGCCGAGGTTGCCGTTGTTCCTCGTGAACGTCGAGCGGACGCCGGATGCCGCCCGATTGCGGTTGTCGGTCACCACCTGCACGTAGAGGGCCACCCCGCCCGGGCCGTACCCCTCGTACCAGATCTCGTCGTAGTGAACGCCCTCGACTTCACCGGTCCCCCGCTTGATGGCCCGATCGATGTTGTCGTTGGGCATGGAGTGCGACTTGGCCTTCTCGATCGCCTGGGCCAGCGTCGCATTGGCGGCCGGGTCGCCGCCCCCGTCCTTGGCCGCCACCTCGATGGCTCGGGCGAGCTTGCCGAACAGCTTGCCTCGCTTGGCGTCCTTGGCGCCCTTCTTGTGCTTGATCGTGGACCACTTCGAGTGCCCCGACATCACCGCTCCTCGACAGCGAATACCAGTGTATGCAGCCGGTCGTCGGCGGTGAGTTCGGGGTGAAACGACGTCGCGACGATCGACCCCTGGCGCACGACCACCGGGTGACCGCCGTGGCTGCCGAGGGTCTCCACTCCGCGACCGACCTTGGCGATGCGAGGGGCCCGGATGAACACGGCCCGAATCGGGCCCTCCAGGCCTTCCACCTCGAGGTCGGCTTCGAACGAATCCACTTGGCTGCCGTAGGCGTTGCGTTCCACGACCACATCGAGGACCCCCAGCAGGGGCTGGTGGCCGTGGGTCGTCGCCGCCGCCAGCAGAATGAGACCGGCACAGGTGCCCAGCGTCGGAAGACCCCCGGCGACCAGCCGGCGCAGTGGATCCATCAACTCGGAGCGCTCCGCCAGCTTGCCGATCGTCGTCGACTCGCCGCCCGGGATGATGAGGGCGTCGATGCCCTCGAGGTGACCCGGGGCCCGCACCAACACCGGCTCATGCCCCAGCCGTTCGACCACCGCGGCGTGCTCGCGGAAATCCCCCTGCAGTGCCAGCACCCCGACCCGCACGGTCACCAGCCTCGCGAAGCGAGCCGATCCTCCGGCGACAGACGGTCGATCTCGAGGCCCGGCATGGCCTCGCCGAGGCCCTGAGAGACCTTGGCGATCACGGCCGGGTCCTCGAAGTTCGTGACGGCCTCGACGATCGCCCGGGCTCGGACCGCCGGATCCTCACTCTTGAAGATGCCCGACCCCACGAAGACGCCGTCGCAACCCAGCTGCATCATCAGGGCGGCGTCGGCCGGCGTGGCGATCCCCCCGGCGGCGAAATTGACCACCGGGAGCCTCCCGGTCTCCGCCACCTCGCGCACCAGGTCGTAGGGGGCGCCGAAGTCCCGAGCTTCCGACATCATCTGCTCGGGGGCCAGGTTCTCCAGCTTCCGGATGCTGCCCATGATCCGGCGCATGTGCCGGACCGCTTCGACGACGTTGCCGGTTCCGGCCTCACCCTTGGTGCGGATCATCGCCGCGCCCTCACCGATGCGCCGTAGCGCCTCGCCGAGGTCCCGCGCCCCGCACACGAAGGGGACCGTGAACTGCCACTTGTCGATGTGATGCTCTTCGTCGGCGGGAGTGAGCACTTCGCTCTCGTCGATGTAGTCCACGCCGAGCGACTCCAGGACCTGCGCCTCGACGAAGTGGCCGATACGGGCCTTGGCCATCACGGGGATGCTGACCGCGGCCTTGATCTCGGCGACCTTGAGGGGATCCGCCATGCGGGCGACCCCGCCGTCCCGGCGGATGTCGGCGGGCACCCGCTCGAGGGCCATCACCGCCACCGCCCCGGCCTCCTCGGCGATCGTGGCCTGCTCGGCGTTGACGACGTCCATGATCACGCCGCCCTTGAGCATCTCAGCCAGGCCACGCTTCACCCGGTCGGTGCCCTTGTCCACGGTCTGTGCTCCTTTGTCTGTTCCCCTTCGATTGTACTGCGGGGGCGATTTCTTACCCGGAGCCGGCTCCCCGGTTGCAGGCCCGCCTGTAGGCGTCCAGGTAGGCGTCGAGCACCCGACCGCGATCGAACCGCGCCACTCGCTCGGTGCCGAGCCGAACCCGCTCGTGCCGCGCCGTGTCGTCCTCCAGCAGACGGCTCACCCGATCGGCCAGCGCCGTCGGGTCTCCGGGCTCCACGAAGACCACCGCATCGCCACCGACGGACCGAAAGGAGGGAAGGTCTGAGGCGACCACGGCGCACCCGGCGGCCATGGCCTCGATCAGCACGATCCCGAAGCTCTCTCCGCCCAGATTGGGAGCGCACAGCACCGCCGCGCCGGCCAACTCGGCCCGCTTCTGGTCGTCGGAGACCCGCCCGAGATAAGCCACACCGTCGGGCCCTCGGCTCCGCTCGGCGCCCACCACGAACGCCCGGGCGGCGGGCACTCGGGCACGGATCAAGGGCCATGCCTGCAGGAGCACGTCGAGGCCCTTGCGGGGCTCGTCGCGCCCGAGGAAGAGGACGGTCGCCGGGTCCCGTTCGGTCTCGGCGGCGCGGTAGGAGCCGACGTCGACGCCGTTGGGCACGATCTCGGCCGTGACGAACCGCGCCGCCGCCGCCGCCGCCGTCTCGCTGACCGCCGTGACCACCGAGGCCCGGCGAAGCAAGCGGCGGAGCACGCCCGCCGCCCCCCGGTACACATTGCGAACCACCGCAGCGGGATCGGCGTGAAAGGTCGCCACCTTCGGCTGGTCCCCGGCAAGCAGCGCGGCCAGCGACACCATCGGCATCAACGGCTCGTGGATGTGCACGACATCGGCCCCCCGAATCGCGGATCGCACTCGTCTCACCACCCGCGGGTCGAGCGCGATCGGAGCCCGGGATCGGTTGGCCGGCACCCTGACGATCCCGCCGACGTGGTGGGTCTCGGTGGGGCCGGCCTCGCCGGGAGCCACGGCCCAGGCGTCCTGCCCCTCTTCCCGGAGCCATTCGACGATCGAGACCACCTGGTCCTGAACGCCCCCCGGCGCCGAGAGATCGTACGGGCAGACGACCGCAACCCTCACGAGGAATCCTCCCGATCGCTCGGCCAGTTGGGGAGCACGAGGTGCCACTGCTCCGGATGGACCCGGATGATCTCCTCCAGCACCGCCCCGAGCCGCTCGGTCCCGACCCGGACCCGCTCCTCACGGTCGGGGAGGTCGGGTATCTCGATGGGTGGATGAATCACGAAGCGATGACCGGCGCCTTCCAGGAAATACACGCCCACGGGAAGCAGGATCGCCCCGGCCCGGTCCGCCATGGCCACGGGACCCGCCGGCATGGTCGTCTCCTCGCCGAAGAGCATCACCGGCACCCCCGATCTCTTCAGATCCCGATCGCTCAACAGGGCGATCGTGCCGCCCGCCCTGAGCCGAGCCATCAGGTCGCGAGTAACCCGGCCGCCCTTGCGGGCGATGACGATGTCGATGTCCATCATCGCCCGCATGCGGGTGAACCACTCCACGATACGTTCGTTGGGAAGGGCCTCGGCCACCGCCAGGACTCGCGCCCCCTCGGCGGCCGCCCGGAGTCCGGCCGCCTCCCAGTTCCCGGTGTGCGGGAGCGCCAAAACCACCCCGCGGTCCGATGCCACCGCGTCGTGGAGGATCTGGACGTTGTCCAGGATGGATCGTCGCAAGACCCCGTCGCGGCGGCGCGGCGTCATCCAGAACGTCTCGGCCCAGTACCGGCCGTAGTGGCCGAACACCCGTCTCGCCGCCTTGCGGGCATCGACGTCGGGGCCCTGGACCCTCCGCTGGTGACGCTGCGCCATGCGAAGACGATCGCCGGCCACGAACGAGAGCAGCCAACCGAGCCCGTAGCCGATGCGGCGCATGGCGGATTCGGGCAGGAGAGAGAACAGCGCCGACAAGACGCGATAGGTGGCGTAGCCGAGAGCGCCCTTCACTCGCCGAGCAACACCCACGTCCGCCAGAGACGTTGGACGACGGTCAGCCAAGTCAGCCCGGCCAGCGCCCAGATCGTCGAGGCGAGCACCGGAAGGCCGAGACCGGCGATGCCGACACCCCAGCAGAAGAGGAGGAGGCGCTCGGCGCGACCCATGAGTCCTCCCTTGCCCTCCACCCCCTCGGCCTCGGCCTTGGCACGGAGGTACGGGATGAGCAAGGAACCGGCCAGCGCCACCAGGGAGAGCATGACAAGCATGGCCTCGGAACGCCGTCCCAGATAGAAGGCGAGTCCCGTCCACATCGCCACCTCACCGACCCGATCGGTGAGCGAATCCAGGAAGGCGCCCCTGACGGTCTCGCGGCCGGTCATCCGTGCCAACACGCCGTCGAGGATGTCGAGCGCGGCGCCGGTGCCCAGGACGGCGGCCCCCGCCGCCAGAAAACCGAGGGCGATCAGCGCCGAGCCGACGATCGAGATCCCCAATCCCGCGAACGTGACCGCAGTCGGCGAGAGGCCGCTGCGCACCAGGAGGCGGGCGAGCGGATCGACGGCGCGTGACACCTTCTTTCTGGCTCGGATGTCGAGCACGACGGTCCTCCTCGCTTCGCAAGGTAGCACACCCGATCTACCCCATCCTCCGCCGATCACCGGCTCACTAGAGTTGTGGGACCCCCGACATGGAGGAACCCCTTGGGCCCCGACCAGATACGGAATGTCGTGCTCGTCGGCCACGGCGGGAGCGGCAAGACCGCGCTCGCCGAGGCCTTGTTGCACGTTGCCGGCGTCACGACCCGAATGGGTCGCATCGAGGACGACAACACGATCACCGACTTCGAGCCCGAGGAGATTTCGCGCCAATC
>JBFELU010000084.1:0-10259 GCA_041551965.1 Acidimicrobiia bacterium | reverse complement strand
TCGGATCGGCCACCACTACTTCCGGCCCGGGCCCGGGTACGGGGGATCCTGCTTGCCCAAGGATCTGCCCGCGCTGGTGGCCGCGGCTGCGGATCGGGGCCTCGATCTCGGTCTCGTCCGAGCCGTGGTCGACACCAACGACGCCCAGGCCGATTGGGTGATGGCGCTGATCGTCGAAGCCCTTCCCGAGGTGGCCGGGGCCGTCGTCGGTCAACTCGGTCTCGCCTTCAAGGCCGGCACCGACGACGTCCGGATGTCTCCGGCCATCGGGCTCGCCACCCGGCTGGTGGACGCCGGGGCCGTGGTGCGGGCCTACGACCCCGAGGCCCGGGTGATGATCGACGGTGTGGAGCAGGTCTCCGACGCGCTCGAGGCCGCCCGGGACGCCGATCTCGTGCTGGTGGCCACCGAATGGGGAGAGTTCGCCGATCTCGACCCCGCCGACCTGGCGGAGGCGATGCGCGGCACGGTCGTGGTCGACGCCCGCAATCTCCTCGATCCCCAGGCGGTGCGGGACGCCGGACTCGAATACCGGGGTCTGGGACGATGAGGCAGGCGGTGCTCCTCGTGGGGGGCCGGGCCACCCGGGTGTGGCCGCTGAGCCACCAGACCCCCAAGGGGCTGCTGCCGGTCGCCGGCGTCCCCTTCATCGAATACCAGCTTCGCCTCGTGGCCCGGGTCGGGGTGACCGAGGTGATCCTGGCGGTGGGGCACCATCATCTTCCCGCCTGGGAGGACTACGTGGCACGGTGGGACGGCACGCCCTCGCTGAGCCTGTCGATCGAGGACGAACCGCTCGACACCGGGGGACCGGTCGTCGAGGCCCTCGATCACCTCGACGGGGAGTTTCTGGTGCTCAACGGTGATGTGGTCCTCGATGTCGACCTCGGAGTCCTGATCGAGGGAGCTCCCGAGGACGCCGCGGCCACGATCGCTCTGGTTCGTGTGGACGACCCCAGCGCCTACGGGGTGGTGGTCACCGATGCCGACCGGTCGGTGGATCGATTCGTCGAGAAGCCGGCACCGGGCACCGCCCCGGCCGACACGGTGAATGCCGGCATCTACGTCATGAGCCGTGACGCTCTCGCCGCCTACCAGCGGGGGCCCTTGTCCTTCGAGCGGGTGGTGTTTCCCGATCTCGCCAAACGGCGGCGGCTGGGGGGCGTCGTGGTGGAGGGGACCTGGCTCGACATCGGAACCCCCGACCTGTTGCTCGACACCAACGGCTTCGTGCTGGGAGGCGGCTCGAGCCTCCACGAACCCGAGTCACCGCATGCCGGCACCGGCGGGGTCCGGGAGGGCGGCTGGAGTTGGGTGGCCCCCGGAGCGCAAGTCGCCTCCGACGCCGTGGTCGCCGAGTCCCTGGTCTTGGACGGCGCTGTGATCGAGGCGGGGGCGGTGATACGGCGGGGCCTGGTCGGTTGGGGGGCGAAGGTCGGCTCCGAGACCACCGTGACCGGCTCGGCCGTGATCGGACCCGGCGCCGTGGTCGGTGCCGGGTGCGAATTCGACGCCGGTGTTCGGGTCGGCCCCGGCGCCGAGGTGCCGGATGGCTCGATCACGTTCAACCCGCCCGCCTGAGGAGGGAGCGATGGCCAAAGCAATGGTGACCGGCGGAGCCGGCTTCCTGGGCAGCCATGTCGTGGACCTCCTCGTCGATGAGGGCTGGGAGGTGCTGGTCGTCGACGACCTCAGCAGCGGTGCCCTCGACGGGCTCACCGGCGCGAGAAGGCGGGGGAAGGTGTCGGTCCACGTCACCGACGTCAGGGCGCAGGAACTCTCCGACGTCGCCACCCGGTTCGGACCCACCGTCGTCTTCCACCTGGCGGCCCAGATCAAGGTGCCGGCCTCGATCGCCGACCCGATCCGGGACGCCGACATCAACATCCTCGGCACCCTCAACGTGCTCCAGGCCGCACGCCGCTCCGGGGCGCGGAGGGTGGTGTTCGCCTCGTCGGGTGGGGCGGTCTACGGGCCCCGGGTGCGCATGCCGGCCACCGAGCGCGCGGCACGAGTGCCGCCGACCCCGTACGGGATCTCCAAGCGGGTGGTCGAGGAGTACTTCCGCTGGTTCTACGAAACCTACGGGATCGAGTACGTGCTCTTGGCGCCGTCGAACATCTACGGTCCCCGGCAGACGGCCGGTACCGAGGGTGGGGTGGTGGCGGTGTTCATCGAGAAGATGCTCGCCGGGGAGCGGCCCACCATCCACGGCGACGGGAACCAGACCCGCGACTTCGTCTACGTCGCCGATGTGGCCGACGCCTTCGTGCGGGCGGCGCACGCCGGTGACGGGGTGTTTCTCAACGTTGCCAGCGGCCTCGAGACCACCATCGTGGGGTTGTGTGAGCGGATCGCCGAGCTCACGGGCTCCGGGCTCCGTCCCCAGTTCGAGGCCCCCCGGACCGGCGACGTAGCACGTTCGGTCCTCGATCCCTCCAAGGCGAAGGCGGTGTTGGGCTGGGAGCCGTGGACCTCGCTGGAGAGGGGTCTCACCGAGACCATCGCCTGGTTCGAGGGAAGGGCGTAGCCCTCAGGGGAGACCGGTCCGGCCGGCGCTATGTATGGACCATCTCCACGACGGGCCGCATCGCCTCTATCGCCGCGATCGTCTTCGGGTACAGATCGCACCGGATCTCTTCGAAGCCCAGCGATCCGAGGGCGAAGAGGAACTCGGCGATCTCATCCGAAGTACCGGTGACCGGCTGGTCCATTCCACAGCCGTCGGTGGCGAAACCCTCGGGAACGACGGTGTAGAGATCGAAGCTTCGGCCCAGCGTGGACGGGTCTCGATCCAGCGCCTCGCACTCCTTCTCGACCGTATCGATCAACGGCCGCAGGCGGGTCCCGATTTGGCCGATCGCCTCATCCCAACCCCACCAGTTCCACGCATCGGCGTACTCCGCGACGAGCCTCAACATCTTCGGGCCTCCCGCCGCGATCACGATGGGCGGACCCTCCCGGCGGGGGCCGCGGAGCACCAACTCGGCCCGGTGCGCCGAGTAGTACTCCCCCTCGAAGTCGACCTCGCCCTGTTTCAGAAGCCCGTGGATGATCCGGATTGCCTCGGCAAAGCGTGAGTACCGCTTGTCGGTCGGGAACCCGAAGGCCTCGTAGTCGTAGTCCGGGGTGTTGCCGGCACCGATGCCGAGGACGAACCGGCCACCCGAGATCTCATCGATCGTCTCGGCGATCTTGGCGACGAGCGCCGGGGAGCGATACGGGGAGTTGACGACCGAGGGGCCGAGTTGAATGTGGTGCGTCGTGGCCGCCAGGGCGGCGGCGATCGAAAACGATTCCCAGACGCCATCTGTGGCGTCCTCACCGCGATAGAGCAGAGCGTCCTCGAAGACGAAGGTGTCGAAGCCAACAGCCTCCGCTGTGGTCGCTCGCTCATGGATGGACGCCCATGAGGGCGCCGGGAGGTCGGTGTCGGGACGGCCGTGCAGCTGTGTGATCAACCCGATGCGCATTCAATGAACCTAATCACGGGTCCATCTGCGGTGCCACCGGTTCTGGGGCGCGGTTCTCAGGCCTCCAGCTCGTCGAGGCTGCGGGGCCAGTCGTCCTTGAGGATCCGGCTCAGGGCCCGATCGGCGAGGATCCGGCCCCCGGTCTGGCATCCGGGGCAGTAGTTGGTCTCGTTGTCGGCGTAGCGGATCCGCTGGACGGGAGAGGAGCACACCGGGCATGGTTCCCCATACTTCCCGTGCACGGCCATCTCATCCCGAAATGCGGTGACCTTCTCCGGGAAGCCGTCGCCCACCTCCGCTCGGAGGCGGTCGGTCCACTCGGTGAGCACGGCGACGGTCGCCTCCTGGAGGCGGGCCAGGTCGGCGGGCTGCAAGGTGTCGCTGCGGGCCAGCGGGCTGAGGCGGGCGCGGTGCATGATCTCGTCGGCGTAGCCGCCGCCGATTCCCGAGATGAGGCGGGGGTCGGTGAGCGCCCGCTTCAGGGTGTGACGTTCGGCGGTGACGGCGGCCCCGAAGGCTTCGGCCGTTGCATCGAGTGGTTCGATGCCACCCCGGTGGTGCGCCAGCGCCGCGTCGAGGCCCCGGGCCAGGTGGATGGAGGCCCGTCTCTTGGTTCCCTCTTCTGTCATGAGGACGGTGGCCGGACTGAAGTCGAAGGCGGCCAATCCCCGCTTGCGAGGCACGGCGATGCCCTTGTCGCGCCACCGCAGCCGGCCGGCCACCATGAGGTGCACGATCACGAACAGGTCGTCTCCGAGCTCCATGACGATCCGCTTCCCGAGCCGGCGAAAGCCGACGACCGTTCTGCCGTTCAGCTCGGTCGGTGAGGGCTCCACCGTCCGCAGCACCCACGGGCTTGCGATCCTGAGTCCTTCGAAGGTGGTGCCGGCCACCAGCGCCTCGAGGCGCTCCACGTAGACCGCAACGTCGGGCAGCTCGGGCATCAGCGGAAGAGATCCTCCCCCGGAGGGCGGACGAGGTCGGCACCGCGGCCCTCACCGGGCGGCAGATCGAGGCCTCTGACGAGGGCGGCGGGGATCCCGGCCGATTTCCCCATGACCAGATCGGCGGCGGCAGCGATCTCGTCCGCCACGGCGACCTCGGTGACGGCCAGGAGCCGGCCGGTGCCATCGACCGTTCCTCGCAGATCCAGGATGGGCGCCAGGCCCGAGATCCCGATCGCCACATCGCTGAGCCCGCGCCGCCACGCCCGCCCGAAGGTGTCGCTGACGATCACCGCCACGTCGATGCCGGTTTCCCGCTGCAGACCCATTCGCAGGCGGTGGGCCGAGCGGTCGGGGTCCTGGGGAAGGAGCACCGCCGTGCCGGGCTCGGTGTTGGAGCGGTCGACACCGGCATTGGCGCACACGAAGCCGTGCCGGGTCTTGGCGATGACGAGGTCCCCGCGGCGACGGAGGACCTCGACGGCCTCGCGCTCGACCAATGCCCGGTAGGCGGTTTCCTCGTCGCCGTCGAGCGCCGCCACCGCCCCCTCGGCCTTGGAGACCACCTTGTGGGTCACCACCAGCACGTCACTCTCACGAAGGGTGAGCCCGGCGTCGGCGAGGGCGTCGGTGAGGATTCGGGTCAGATCGTCGCCCGACCTGATCTCGCCGACACCGGTGATGGGATGGATCTCGATCACGAGGTCGTCTCCAGCAACTTCTCGGCGAACGATGCTGCGGCGGCGGGGGCGGCGATCCTGGTGTCGAGCACCGAGACCGCGACGCCGGACCCGGCCAGGCCATCCGCCTCCCCGGCGTCACCGCGGTCGATCACGAGCCGGTCGATGAGACCGTCGTAGGCGGCGAGCACCCCGGCGTTTCCCGGGGGCAAGCCGAGGCTTCTCATGACCCGATCCGCGGGGCCCTTGAGGGCCTTCCCGCCGAACAGGGGGCTGACCACCACCGTCTTGGCGCCGGCCACGGCGTGACGCACCCCGGGCACCGCCAGGATTGGCCACACCGACAACGGCGGATTGGAGGGAGCGACGACGACCAGGTCGGCCCCGGCGATCGCTTCGAGGACCCCTGGGGCGGGGGCCGCCTCGTCGGCGCCGGCATAGGCGACGGCGGCCACCTCGTCACGGTGGCCTCGAATGACGAAGTACTCCTGGAAACTCAGCCACTCGCCCTCCGTAGTGCGAATCCGGGTCCGGACCGGATCGTCGGTGACGGGAAGGATTCGGAGGGCGACGCCCATCGAATCGGCCAGCTTGCGCACGATCCCGGTGAGGGGGGAGCCAGACTCGAGTGCCAGGGTGCGGAACACGTTGGTGACGAGGTCCTGGTCGCCGAGCCGGAAGGTCGTGTCGATGCCCAGCTCGGCGAGGCGGCTCATCATGTCAAAGGTGTCGCCGGCGACGCCCCACCCCTGGGGACCTTCGCGGCCGGAAAGGGTGTAGAGCACGGTGTCGAGGTCGGGGGAGACGTGGAGACCGTAGATCTCCTCGTCGTCGCCCACGTTGACGATCACGGTGAGGCGGTCCGGCGGCAGCACGGCCGCCAGACCCCGGGCGAGACGGGCGCCTCCGACGCCCCCGGAGAGCAGTGTGACCGTGGAAGGTGATTGTGCTTGCGTCACCGGACCATAAGATTGGCGGGCCGTGATCTCCGAGTCTGCCGAACACCCCGCGCCCGCACCTGCCGTGGCGGCCGTCGTCATCGCCGATGATGCGACGAAACTCGACGCTTGCCTGGCCGCCGTCGAGCGGCAAGTGTACGCGCCCGCCCTGACCTTCGTGGTGGGTGGGGACGACGAAGTGCGGCGGATCGCCGGCGAGCACGAAGCGGTGTGGCGCCGCGATATCAGAACGCTGGCCGCCGATCTCGACCCGACGATCACCTTCGTGTGGTTCCTCCGCGACGGCGCCCGTCCTCGCGTCGACGCTCTCGGGGCGCTGATCACCGACGGGATGCGGGTCGACGCCTCGGTCGCCGGGTCGAAGATCCTCGACGCCGCCCGTCCGGAGGTGCTCGTTTCGGTGGGATACGCCACCGACGTCTTCGACGCTCCCTATTCGGGGCTCCAGGACGGCGAGGTGGATCAGGAGCAGTACGACGTCGTCCGCGACGTCTCGTCGGTTGCCGGGATCTCGATGCTGGTCCGCCGGGACCTGTTCTCCGGCCTGCGGGGTGTGGACCCGATCATGGCCCCCACCGCCGCCGCAATCGACTTCTGTCAGCGGGCCCGGCTGCGGGGGGGCCGCATCGTGGTGATCCCCTCGTCCGAGGTCCTCTACGAGGCGCCCGACCGGGCCCCCGACTGGAGGGAGCGGGCCGGGGAGATCCGGGCGATGGTCAAGGTGTACAGCCCGGTCACCCTGCTGTGGGCGATACCCCTCGCGTTCGTCGTCGGCCTGGTTGAGAGCGTCGTGACCCCCTTCTTGGGGCGGTGGCCGATCTTCGGGTTCCTGGCGGCGTGGGGATGGAACCTGGCGCGGCTCCCCTCGGCCTTGCGAAGCCGCTTCGAGGCACGTCGTGGACGCAGTGTGGGGGACGAGGAGCTGTTCCGTTACCAGGTCGGGGGCTCGGCCCGCTTGCGCGGCCTCTACGATGACGTCCTCGAGGCCATACGGACTCGCTTTCCCGAGGGGATCCTGGCGGGATTCGGCGACGCTCTCGAGGCGAGCCAGGAACGGGTGCGTCGGCCCTCCTTCCTCGTGGGTGCCGGCGCCGCGCTCTTTGCGGTGGTCGGAACCCGGATGGTCTGGGGTGATCGCCTCCCGGTGTCGGGCTTCTCGTTGCCGGCCCCAGACTCGGCGCTGGACGCGCTGAACGCCTATGCCGGAGGATGGAATCCGGCGGGTCTCGGCTCGCCGGAAGTACTGCACCCGAGCGTCGGCGCGACGGCGATAGTCCAGCTGGTCGCCTTCGGTCGGAGCGGTCTCGCCGTGGCCCTTCTCACGCTGGGTGCCTTCCTGGCCGGCGTGTTCGGCACGGCCCGGATGTTGCGGCGGTGGGGCATCGGCTCGGTCGGCGGGTACCTGGCCGGGGTCGTGTTGATGGGCGGGCCGGCCACCCGGGCCCTGGCCGATGCCGGAAACTGGGCGCCCCTGATCGGCCTGGCGGCCGTGCCGTGGGCGATCTCGGCGGCTCTCGCCCCCTGGCCGGCGCAGTGGGTCGACCGCATCGTCCGGGTGGCAACGGTGATCCTGCCCACCGGAGTGGTGGCGTTGTTTGCTCCTCAGGCGCTGCTCCTGCCGGCGGCGGCCGCCGCCGTGTGGGCGGTGGCCGGGCACGGTGATCATCGTGTCGCACCCTTGCTCCTCACCCTGGGCGGTGCCCTCGGTTCCCTGCCGCTGCTCATGCCGTGGATCCTCTACGTCGATCTCGCCGATTACCTGGGGCACGGTGCAGCGGCGTTCTGGGTTCCCTCCTGGCCGGTGATCGGGGCCGCCGCAGTGGCTCTCATGGGGGCGCTGGTCGCCGGCGATCGCGCGACGGCTTCGGTGGCCGGCTGGGGCGCGGTCATCGTCGGGATCGGTGCGGTGGTGGCCCGGAGCGGAGAGATCGGATCGGGGCGGGAGGTGGAGACGGCCGGGCTCATGGCGGTCGCGCTCGGGCTGGCGGTGATCGCCGGCTCTGCCGTGGAGGTCGGTTTTCGGCGCGTCCTCCTGGGCGGGGGGAGGCTGGCGTTGGGCCTTCTCGGCGTCTTGGCCGGGGTGGCCCTGGTGGCGTCGACCGTGGCGGTTGCCACGCCTGGCCGGGCCGGGCTCCCGGAGGACCGGCTCACCGGCACGTTCGACTTCGCTGTGGGCGCCGAGACCGAAGCGGCGGCTCGGGTGCTCGCGTTCGGCTCCGAGGAGTCACTCCCGGGCACATCCCGCGATCTGGAGGGCCTCGGCTACCGGGTGTTCCTGCCTCCGGTGCCACAGACCTGGGATGCCTATCTCAACGAGCCGCGGCTCGGTGACGAGGCACTCCACGACCTTCTGCTCGAGTTCCTGGACGGGGACGTGCGGCGAGCCGGGGAGGCACTCTCGGAGTTCGGCATAGGTTGGGTGGCCTTCTTGGAGCCGAGCCCCCTCTCCGAGCTGTTCGAAGCGCAGCTCGACATGGTCGGCTTGCGCTCCTTCGACCTCCCGGTCTTCCGCAATGAGGTGCCCGCAGCTCCGGTGGTCGGTGACGACGGGAGCCACTGGTTGCGCACCGGCACCGGCTACTCGGCCCCCGAGGGTTCGGTGGTGGGGCGGGTGCGGGTCGCCGAGAACGCCGACTACCGATGGGGCCCGGGGGAGTGGGTCCAGGACGAGTGGGCCAACCTGATCGTTGAGCCCCGATCCGAAGTCACGTTCTCCGGCCACGGGCCGCGTCGTGCCGCGGCGATCGGATCGGCCGGCTGGTTGATCGTCATCGTGGGAGCGACGCTTCTGGGACGATGGAGGCGCCGGCGATGAAGCGTCTCACCGTGTTGGCCGTCGCTGGTCTGATCATCGCCGGGGCATCGCTTCTGCCCGAACCGGGTCCCCGACCCGAGCCGCTGGCGGGGCTGGTGCTCGATCGACCGGGCCTGGGTTCGCCGCTCGACGCCGGCATCTGGTACTGCCCCTGGGCCCAGGCGAACGCCACCCGGGATTCGATCCTGGCGGTCGTCTCGATGGATGCCGCCACCGCATCGCTGACACTGCCGGTGGCGATCCCCGGCGAGGACCCCGACGAGGCCACGCTGCAGACCCTGGGACCGGGTGCGGCCGAGATCGCCCTGGCCGAGATCGCGGTGCGGGGCGACTCACCGGGATTCTTCGAGTTCGACGCCGGTCCGGCGGCTGCCTCGGTCACCGTGATCGGCGAGGAAGTGATGGCGGCGGACGCCTGCGTCGCCTCGGGTCCGGATGTGTGGTACTTCGCCGGGGGCTCGACGATGGCCGGGGAGACGCTCACGTTGCGCCTCTTCAATCCCTTCCCCGAGACGGCCAAGGTCTCGGTCGGTGGCGTCAGCGAGATCGGCACAGAGGCGCTCGGCGAGCTCCGGAGCGTCTCGATCAACCCCCGGTCGTGGCGGGACGTCACGTTCGAGGAGCTGCTTCGCCAGCGCCAGGACCTCGTGATCACGGTGACCACCGACGAGGGCTTGATCGTACCGGCGATGGCGATGACCAATGCCGAGGGGGAGGCATGGTGGCCCGGGGCCGGTATCAGTCAGCGTTGGGAGTTCCCGGTCGTCAGAACCGAGGGACTCGAGGAAGCGGCGCTCGTGGTCTCCAACCCCGGCGTGACCACGGCGAACGTGACGGTCGATGTGCTGACGCCGACCGGTCCCAGGCCGGCGGCCTTCACGCTGGCAATCGAGGCCGACTCCCCGGGCCGGGTGTCGTTTGCCGCCATCACCGACGAGGTGATCGGGGCTCGGGTGATCGCCGACGTACCGGTGACCGCCACCGTGGTCGCCACCGGATCCGGCGGACTGGCGATCACGCCCGGCGTCCCCGCGCCGGAGAAGGTTTGGCTGCTACCGGGACTCCAGTCGATCGGGCTCCAGGAGGGGACTCTGTGGTTGCTCAACGGGGGCGAAGAGGTGACCTCGATCACCATCACCGCCATCGGGCCGGATGGCGTCGTCGCCGAGAACGTCATGGTGGAGGCGGGGACCCAACGGAGAGTGACGGCGTTGCCCGATGCCATCGGCTACCTGGTGACATCGAGCCAGCCGTTCAGTGCCGCCTGGAGCGTCACCGGCCCCGGTGGGACCGCCTTCGCCTCCGGGTCGGCCGTCTCCGATGAGTGAGCTGACCGTTCGCCTCCTCGTCGTCGGAGGCGTCGCCGCCCTGGCGGCGCTCGTGGCCGG
>JBFELU010000083.1:0-10321 GCA_041551965.1 Acidimicrobiia bacterium | reverse complement strand
CCGGGACCAAGCCGTGACGTACCCACCGCAGCACCCCGGTGGGCCGGACCCTTCGGTAGACGCGGGCGGCCAGGGCCTCGGCGACGTCCTCCCGGCCTTCGGCATCCCCGACGAGGGAATCGAGGCCGAACGCCCCCCCGCGCACCATGGCGGCCACCACCGCACCCGACGAGGTACCCACGATCACCTCGGCTTCGTCCGGATCCCATCCGGTCGCCATCTGGAGCGCGAACAACGCGGCGAAGTGGTAGGCGGCTCCGGTGACGCCGCCACCGCCGAGGACCAGACCGACCCTGCTCATGGCGCACCAGGATACGGCCGCTCGCTCCACGGTAAGGTCTTGGGCCGCATGGAACTCCGCTGCGCCGACGCCCGCTCCGATGCCGATTCGATCGCTGCGCTGATTGCGGCGGCAACGACGGATGGGGACCCGGCACCCCTCTCCGAGGAGGCGGAACACGAGGTCGGGTCGGGCGTCGTGGGCCTGGTCGCGATCGAGGGCGATCGGGTCGTGGGGTACATCCATCGTCGTGCCGACGGCCCCGTCACCATCCTGGAGCCGGTGGTCGCACCGGACGCCCCGGAGGCGATCGCAGCCGCGGTCGTGGCCGCCGCGGTGGAGAAGGCCGGGGACGATCCGTTGCACCTGTGGACGGCGAGCGATGTGCTCGGCGCCGAGGCCGGCGCCCGGGGGCTCCGTCCCGATCGCCGGGTGGAATGCCTGGAGCGGTCGCTCCCGTTTCACGGCGCCGCTGCGGTGCCGGCCGGGGTGCGGACGGCGGGCTTCAGGGCCGGGACCGACGAGCGGGCCCTGTTGCTGGTGCATCGAGAGGCATTCGCCGGCCACCGCGATCTCGGCGACTGGGATCGCCGGGCCCTCGGGTGGAGGTTCGGGCTGCCGTGGTTCGATCCCGCCGATCTGGTGCTGGCGTGGGAGCGAGGCCGCCCCGTCGCGGTCGTCTGGACGAAGATCGCTCGGCCCGAAGTGGGGGAGGTCTATCTGATCGCCTGCCGTCCCGTCGCTCAAGGACGCGGGCTCGGCCGGGCGATGACGGCCCTGGGTCTGCGGCACCTGGGCGATCGGGGCGTCTCGACCGGGCGGGTGTTCACCGACGCCGACAATGCGGCCGCGACCCGCTTGTACCGGGAGCTCGGCTTCGAACGGATCAGTGTGCGAACTCGGTGGGTGCGGGAGGTGCCGGCGTCCTAGCCGAAACGGTGGCCGCAGGACGGGCAGGTGGCATCTCCGTCCTCGGTGGGCCCGGTGCACCACGGGCAGGGGAGATCGAGAGCCCCGGCGTCCTCGTCCACGGGGAGCAGCAGGGCGAGGGGCACGGTGCTTCCCATCGGATAGCGCCGCCGGGCGGCGAGGGTGACGAGTGACAGCCAGATCGCGAGCACGACCCACTCCTTGTCCGTTTGCCGGGGGCTCAGGCTAGGACCGCCGCACCGTAACGCGGCGGATTTCGGATCGCGCCGCAGCGCGATCCGGGTGGATTACCCTACGGCGGCACATGCCGATCACCCTGCCCGACGGATCCCCCCTGGACCTTCCCGAAGGTGCCGACGGGCTCGACGCGGCCCGCGCCATCGGGGCGCGGCTCGCCGATGCCGCCGTGGCCGTCCGCATCGACGGCGTGCTGCACGATCTCACGGCGGCCCTGCCCGGGGAGGGGATCTTCGAGGTGGTGACCGACGACACGCCCGACGGCCGCTCGGTGCTGCGGCACTCCGCCGCCCACATCCTGGCGCAGGCGGTGCTCGACCTGTTCGAGGGGGCTCACTTCGCCATCGGCCCGCCGATCGAGGACGGCTTCTACTACGACTTCGATATCGGGCGGCCCTTCACTCCCGAGGACCTCGAACGGATCGAGGCACGGATGGCGGAGATCGTCGGAGAGAACCAGCCATTCGTGCGGGAAGCCCTGTCCAAGGAATCCGCGCTCGAACTGTTCGCCGATCAGCCCTTCAAGACCGAGATCATCGAGTCGGTCGACGAGGGCGAGGGCGCCGGAGGCGATGAGGTGACGGTCTACCGCAATGAGGCTTTCGTCGATCTCTGTCGGGGTCCCCACCTGCCGGGGACCGGCCGCCTCCCCGCCGTGAAGCTGCTGCGCACCGCCGGGGCCTATTGGCGGGGCGACGAGACGCGGCCTCAGTTGCAGCGGATCTACGGCACCGCCTGGGAGAGCCGCAAGGCACTCGATACCTACCTGGAGCGGCTGGAGGAGGCCCGCAAGCGGGATCACCGCCGGCTGGGGGTCGACCTCGACCTCTTCTCGTTCCCCCACGAGCTGGGGAGCGGTCTGGCGGTGTGGCATCCCAAGGGAGCCATGACCCGGATGGTGATGGAGGACTACAGCCGGCGTACCCACCTCGCCTTCGGCTACGACATCGTCGCCTCGCCGCACATCGCCAAGTCGCAGCTGTGGAAGACCTCGGGGCACCTCGACTTCTATGCCGAGGGGATGTACCCCGCCATGGAGCTGGATGCCGGCGACGAGTACCTCCTCAAGCCGATGAACTGCCCCTTCCACATCCTCATCTACCGGTCCCGGGCGCGTTCCTACCGGGAGCTGCCGATGCGGCTGTTCGAGCTGGGCACGGTCTATCGCTACGAGCGGTCCGGGGTCGTGCACGGGTTGCTCCGGGCGCGCGGCTTCACACAGGACGACAGCCACATGTTCTGCACCGAAGAGCAGCTCGGCGACGAGTTGCAGCACCTGCTCGATTTCTCCTTGATGGTGCTGCGCGATTTCGGCTTCGAGGAGTTCGAGGCCGACCTCTCGACCCGTCCCGACAAGTACGTCGGGCGGCCGGAGCTGTGGGATCGGGCCACCGAGGCACTGCGGCGGGCCCTCGACAACGCCGGGCTCGACTACCAGGTGGCCGAGGGGGAGGGCGCCTTCTACGGGCCCAAGATCGATCTGCACCTGCGAGATGCCCTCGGGCGGCGGTGGCAGATGACCACCATTCAGGTGGACTTCGCCCAGCCCGAGAACTTCGAGCTCTCCTACGCGTCGCCCGAGAACACCAAGGAACGCCCGGTGATGATCCATCGGGCCCTCTTCGGGGCGGTCGAGCGGTTCTTCGGGGTGCTCGTCGAGCATTACGCCGGGGCGCTGCCACCGTGGCTGTCCCCGGTGCAGGCGACGGTGATCCCCGTCGCCGATCGCCACCTCGACTACGCCGGAGAGGTGGCGGCCGGTCTGCGGGCCAAAGGCGTCCGGGTCGAGGTCGACGACCACGACGAGACGGTCGGTGAGAAGATCCGCCGGGCCCTCGTCGACAAGAACCCGGTCGTGCTGGTGGTCGGAGATCGCGACGTCGAAGACGGCACCGTAGGCATCCGCGTTCGCGGTGAGGAGGAGCGGCGTGGCGTGGGGTTGGGGGCGGCCGCCGACGAGATCGCGGAGCTCATCCGGCCTCCCCGCTAGGTGGCTTGTACCCCAACGGGGTGCCGGTAGGCTGGCGGGCCGTGTGTCGTTGATCTGAAGGATCTCTCTCCGTGCAGCACTTCATCCGAATCCTCTCCGCGGCCGTTCGCCGCGCCCCGATCCCGATCTTGATCGGGGCCCTCGTGCTCACCGTCGTGTTCGGGGCATTCGTGCCGCAGCAGGAGCAGGCCGTCGGCAACGAGGGCTTCTCCCCCGACTCCGAGGAGTTTCTTGCGGCCCAGACGATCGACGACATCTTCACGGCCAGCTCCGAGGTCGCCGTCCAGATCCTCATCTCGTCGGAGTCGGGCAACATCATCACCGCAGACGGGATCCGGGCCTATGCCGCGATCCGCCGGGCGGTGCTCGACAGCCGGGCCTCCGAGATCATGGGCCATCGGGCCGACGGCGACCCCGAGGGCGACATCTCGGGTTTCTACGAACAGGTGCTGGTGAACCTGGAGACCCGGGGCATCGATCCGGCCGCGCTCGACGACGCCGGCGCCGTGGCGATCGTGCAGGAGACCCTCGCTTCGTTGTCTCCGGAGGCGGTGGATGCGTTCCTGTTCCCGAAGCGAGCCGAGATCGAAGCCGGGGAATCGCCCTCCGGTCTCATGGTGATCTTCCTCGCGCTCTCCAAGCTGGAAGACGACCCCGATCAGGTCGAGCTCCAGGCCATCGAGATCGACATGGCCGATGCGGTGCGAGAAGCCGCCGCCTCGGTGTCCGACGACATCTCGGCGGAAGCCTTCAGCTTCGCCCTGCTGTTCGCCAATCAGGACGAATTCGAGGCCGAGGTGGGCCGGTTGTTCGGCACGGCCTTCCTCATCATTCTGGCCATCCTGGGGTTCGTCTTCTGGATCCATCCACGGGGCCGTCTGAACCGGTTGGCGGCCGTCCGCCGCGCCGCCGCCGACGTCCTGTTGGCACTCGCGGTGATCGTGATGTCGATCTTCTGGATGAACGGCATCGGGGTCCTGCTCGGACCCAAGTACCTCGGCCTGATCGGGAAGTTCAGCGAGCTGCTCCAGGTGATCCCGATCCTCCTGGTCGGCCTCGGTGTCGACTACGCCATCCATCTCACCGCCCGCTACCGGGAGGAAGTCGGGGGCGGGGCCGACGTGGTCGAGGCCGCCACGCGGGCCTCTCGCACCGTCGGGGTGGCACTGGTGCTCGCCACCGTCACCACGGCCGTCGGGTTCCTGACCAACATCTTCAATCCGGTGACGGCGATCGCCGACTTCGGGATCCTGGCGTCGGTGGGGATCGGAGCCGCCTTCATCCTCATGCTCACGTTCGTGCCGGCGGTGCGGATCCTGCTCGACCGTCGTGCCGAGGCGGCCGGCACGCTGCCCACCGAGGCCCTGGGCCACTCCAGCGAACGGCTGCTGCCTCGCATGATGGGGAAGTCCTCGGTCCTCGCCGACCGCATCCCCGCGGTGATGCTGGTCATCGCTCTCGCCGGCGGGGGGCTCGGGTTCTGGGGACTCACCAACCTGTCGACGGCGTTCTCGTTCACCGACTTCGTGCCTGAGGGCTCGGAGCTGCTCACCACCTTCGACACCCTGAGCGAGGACTACGGGGGTGGCTTCGGCGAGCGGACCCAGGTGCTCCTCGAGGGCGACGTGGCCACGCCCGAGGCTCACAACGGGCTGGTCCTCGCCCACGAGAACATGGCCGACACGCCCAACGTGGTGGTCTTCGACGGTACCGCACAGGCCGAATCGCCGGTCTCGGTCCTCTTCGCCCTGACCACCCCGCCGGAACAGGGCGGCAATCCCGAGTCGTACGACGCGGACTTCGCCGCAGTGTCCTCCTCACTCGGCCTGGAATCCGACCTTTCGGTGGCTCCCGGCACCGACGTCGCCGCCCTCTACGACGCCGCCTTCTCATCCGCCCCCGAGGCGATGGGGCGGACGATCGCCCGCCGCGGCGGCGACTACCACTATCTCAACGTGTCGGTGGCCACCCAGGCCGGGGAGCAGGGAGCCCAGGCCCTCGGCGACGATCTCGCCGCCGACTTTGCCGTCGTGGATGCGCTCGACGGCGTGAACGCGGTGCCCACCAACGAGAACATCATCAGCCGGGGCGTGGTGGACGCCCTCCAATCGTCGCAGGCGTCATCGATCGCCATCACGTTGGCGGCGGCGATGGCGTTGCTGATGGTGACCTTCTTCATCGAGTCGCGCCGGCCCTTCCTGGGTGTGATCACCATCACCCCGGTGGCGCTGGTGGTGCTGTGGGTGTTCGGGATGATGTCCCTCACCGGGATCTCCTTCAATCCGGTGACGGCGATGATCGCGGCGATCGCCATCGGCATCGGCGTTCCCTACACCATCCACATCACCCATCGCTATCAGGAAGATCGGATCCGCACCGACAGCACGACCGAGGCGATTCGCTCGACGATGACCCACACCGGCGGCGCCCTGGCCGGATCCGCGTTCACGACCGTGGCCGGCTTCGGGATCCTGGTGACCTCCACACTGAAGCCTTTCCAGCAATTCGGGCTGGTGGTGGCCTACGCCATCGGGTTCGCCTTGATCGCCGCGGTGCTCGTGCTCCCGAGCATGCTGGTGTTGTGGGATCGCTGGCACCGGCGGCGCGGTGACGCGGTCGTCGACGAAGAGGCCCTGGCGCGAACGCAAGCGGCCCTCGAGTCGTCCTGATCCCTCTACGCTGAGCCTCGTGGACCGCATGGAGATCCCCGCCGAGGTCGCTCACGCCGAAGGCGTGCCCGACGACCTCGACTCGTCGGTCACCGGCCCCTACACGATCCCGTCGACTCGCCGCCGGCGGATCGCCGCCGCCGTGGCGGCGGTCGGTTCCCTCCTGGCGGTGGCGGGGGTGGCGGTCGGCCTCCCCGCCGGGCTCGGGGTGACCGCCGGGATCCTGGCCCTGCTGGCGGCCTGGCAGTGGCTGTCGGCGTGGCCGATCAACGTGTCCGCCTCCGAAGCGCTCGAGGCCGCCAATCGAGAGATGACCTTTCCGGTGGGTCACGCTTCGGCGGTGGTGGGCTTCGATGGGTGGCGCTCCCGTCCCACCTGGAACGTGCTGGTGTTCTCCGCCGACGAGCCCCCCTCGCAGCGGGGCCTGGTGCGGGTCGATGCGGTCGACGGCCGCATCATCGGTTCCTACGTCGAGGACACCCCGATCCCGTAGGGGTCACAACACGTAGCGCTCACCCGACCGGTCCTGGATCTCGATCGCCACACCCAAGTCCGGGCGCCGCGGCCACCGTTCCAGTGCCGACATCGCCTGCAGGTTGCAGCCCGACTGGAAGACGCCCCAGGGCTCTCCCTCGTAGGCGGCCCCCAGGTCGGCGGCACAGCCGGGCACCGGCGTGACCCCATCGTCGTGCAGCGTCAAGCCCTCGATCGCCACCACCGCGAGATCGAGGTCACCGCAGCGGTTGATGAGGCGGGCGGTCACGTCGAGCGGGTAGAAGCCCTCGTCCTCGGGTCCGCGGCGGGACGCCTGGGGATCGAACTCCGTCGCCAGGATCGCCACCAGTTCCTCGCCCTCGGGACCCTCGCTCTCGTCGTCGACCTCGCCGAGCATGGCGGCGGCCGTGTCGAGGGCCCGCAGGAGATCGTCCCCTTCGAACACCCACGGATCACCGTCCTCGTCGGTGTAGAACTCGGCGAGCAACCGCCCATCCTCGACGTAAGCCATCCCGACGACCAGGTTCTCCTCGACGAACTCGATGACGAGGCCGCCGTACTCGGGGTCCATTCGCTCCCGAGCGTGGAGATCCGACATGGGAGGGCTAGCGATCCCCGATCGGGGCGTAGTCCCGCTCCACCTCGCCGGTGTAGATCTGGCGGGGCCGGCCGATGCGGGTGTGAGGATCCTCGTTCATCTCCTTCCACTGGGCGATCCATCCGGGGAGCCGCCCGATGGCGAACAGCACCGTGAACATGCCGATCGGGAAGCCGAGGGCCCGGTAGGTGATGCCCGAGTAGAAGTCGACGTTCGGGTAGAGCTTGCGCTCCACGAAGTAGTCCTCGGAGAGCGCCGCATCCTCGAGCTTCAGGGCGATGTCGAGGAGGGGATCGTCGCCCCCCGTTCGCTCCAACACGTCGTGGGCGAAGGCACGGAGGATCTTGGCGCGTGGGTCGTAGTTCTTGTAGACGCGGTGCCCGAACCCCCACAGCCGGAAGGGATCGTCCTTGTCTTTCGCCTTCTCGAGGTACTTGCGGTAGTCGCGACCGTCCTCGTTGATCTGCTGGAGCATCTCGAGGACTCGCTGGTTGGCGCCCCCGTGGAGGGGCCCCCACAGCGCCGAGATGCCGGCCGCCACCGAGGCGAAGAGGTTGGCTCGGCTGCTCCCGACCAGGCGGACGGTGGCGGTCGAGCAGTTCTGCTCGTGGTCGGCGTGGAGGATGAGCAGCACATCGAGAGCTCGGGCCACCGCCGGGTCGACCTCGAAGGGCTCGGTGGGGAGCGCAAACATCATGTGGAGGAAGTTGGAGGCGTAATCCAACGAGTTCTTGGGGTAGACGTATGGCTGCCCGATCGACTTCTTGTAGGCGAACGACGCCACGGTGGGCAGCTTGGCGATCAGCCGGACGGCGGACTGCTCGACGGCGAACTGGTCGGTCGGGTTGTGAAACGTCGGATAGAAGGTCGACAGCGCACTGGTCGCCGAGCTGAGGATGGCCATGGGGTGGGCGCTCTTGGGGAATGCGTCGAAGAGCCGCTTCATCTCCTCGTTGAGCAAGGTGTGGCGCGTGATCTCTTCCCGGTACTGGTCGAGCGCCTCCTGGGTCGGCAACTCACCGTGGAACAGGAGATAGGCCACCTCGAGGAACGTCGACCGCTCGGCGAGTTGCTCGATCGGATAGCCGCGGTAGCGCAGGATCCCGTCCTCACCGTTGACGTAGGTGATGGAGCTCTGACAGCCGGCGGTGTTGGCGAAGCCGTAGTCGACCGTCACCATTCCGGTCGCCGATCGAAGCCGGGTGACGTCGACTCCGGTGTCGCCGACCGTTCCCGGGATGACATCGAGCGGGATCTCGTTCCCGTCGAGGTTGAGACTCGCCTGGGTGTCGCTCAATCCGCGTCCTTTCTCAGTCCTCGTCCTCGGCCGCATCGATGACGCGCTGGGCCTCCTGGGGCGGAGCTTCCTCATAATGGCTCATCTCCATGGTGAATGAGCCTCGCCCGCTCGTGATCGACCGCAGATCGATGGTGTAGCGCTGCATCTCGGCGAGCGGGACCTCGGCCGTGATGACTCGAGTGGAACCCTCGGAGTCCATCCCCAGGACCCGGCCCCGCTTGGCATTCAGGTCCCCGATGACGTCGCCCATCTGGTCCTCGGGCACGCGCACGGTGACCTTCATGACGGGCTCGAGCAGCGCGGCCTTGAGGCTCGGCGCAGCCGTCCGGACGGCCTGGATTCCCGCCATCCGGAACGACAGCTCGTCGGAGTCGACCGAGTGGTACTTTCCGTCGTAGACGGTCGCCTGGATGTCGACGACGGGATAGCCGGCGAGGATTCCTCGCTCCAAGGCCTCACGGATCCCCCGGTCCACCGCCGGGATGTACTGGCGGGGGATCGAACCGCCCTTGATCTCGTCGACGAACTCGTACCCCGCACCCGGTGCCTGTGGTGCGAACTTGACGAAGGCCACTCCGAACTGGCCGCGGCCCCCCGACTGCTTCTTGTGCTTGCCCTCGACGTCGGCGGTGCCGCGAATCGTCTCCCGGTAGGGGATCTTCGGCAGGGCGGTGTCGACCTCCACGCCGTACCGGCGAGCGAGCCGGGCGATCGTCACTTCGAGGTGGGCATCGCCCAGGCCGGAGAGCACCGTTTGGTTGGTCTCGCCACGACGCTCGAACCGGAGCGACGGATCCTCCTCGGCGGCCCGCTGCAGGGCGGTGGAGAGCTTCTCCTCGTCCTGAGCCGACCGAGGGAAGACCGCCAGGGCCATGGCGGGCTGCGGCGCCGGCACCGGCTCGATGACCACGTCGAGGCCGGGATCCCGCAGGGTCGATCCAGACACCAGCGTCTCCAGTTTGGCGACCGCGGCGATGTCACCGGTGGTGACGGTGGGCATTTCCTCGTGTTCCTTGCCCCGCATCGAGAACACGTTGTGCATCCGGCCCCGCGCTCCGGCGGGGACCACCTCCACCTCGGCATCGTGGGCGATGGAGCCCCGGTAGACGCGAAAAAGTGAGATCCGCCCGACGTAGGGATCGGACATGGTCTTGAAGACGTAGGCGACCGTCTTGTCCTCGGGAAGGGCGTCTCCGGCGGCCAGGGGCGGCGCCGGGCGCTCCGAGGGCCGGGGACCGTAGGCGACGATGAACTCGGCCAGCCGGTCCACGCCGATGAGCTTGGTGGCGGAGCCGCACAGCACCGGGAACGCGGTTCCCTCGACCATGCCGCGGTGCATTCCCGAGATCAATTGCGCCCCGGAGGGCTCCTCGCCCTCGAAGTACTTCTCCAGCATCTCGTCGTCGGTCTCCACGACGGCCTCCACCAGCCCGGTGTGGAGATCCTCGACCTCCTGCTTCACCGAGTCGGGGAGATCGACCTTGGCCGCCCGCAACGATCCTTCCTCGTAGGTGTAGGCCTCGTTGCCGACGAGGTTGGCGACTCCCGAGAGGTCTTGTTCCGCCCCGATCGGGACCTGAAGGGGAGCCACACCGGTGCCGAACGATTGCTTGAGCTCGGCCATCGTCCGGCTGTGAGAGGAGCGTTCCCGGTCGAGCTTGTTGATGAAGATCGCCCGGGCGATGCCCTCCTCCTCGGCCATCCTCCACACGGTCTCGGTCTGGACCTCGACGCCGTCCACGGACGAGACGACGAACAGAGCGAGGTCGGCGGCTCGCAGGGCGGCCCGGACCTCGCCGATGAAATCGGCGTAGCCGGGGGT